>CAYHSN010000048.1:10174-12611 GCA_964359235.1 uncultured Vicinamibacterales bacterium
GTAGGTCTGCAGGTAGTCAGCGACGCGATACGTGGTCAGGAGCTCGTCCACGTCCTTCGCGTCGCCGCGATACCGGATGTCGTTCCAGTCGATGGCCATGGGCCCTCCAGTCGGGCCTCCCCGGTGCGGGGATCTTAGCAGGAATCGGGCGGTTGACGCGGGTCGCCGGCTCCCCAATAATCGCGCTGAGCGAACGTCCTCACTCTTGCCTGGAGGTCACGATGTTCTCGCGGTTCATGGCCGGACGAAACTTTGGCACGACGACGGCGACGACGATCCTCGGCATCGCCCTTGTGGTCCTCGCGCTCGGGGTTCTCGCGCTCGCGCAGGCGCCGCCATCCTTCGATCTCCTCACGCTGAAGCTCATCGATGACGCGCGCGCGCGCGGCGTCGACGCGACCATCGATCAGTACCCCTACACCGCGTCGAGCACCAGCATTCAGGCGGCGCTCTGGCCGCAGTGGGCGCAGGAGGGCGGGCGCGATCAGGTCCTCGCGCGGCTCAAGGACCCGGCGACGCGCGCGAAGATCAAGGCCGAGAGCGTGGCCCTCATCAAGAACGAGCGGGGCGGCGGCGACCCGAAGAACGTCGTCATTTTGCGCTGCGAGTGGGACGCCTCACTCGCGGGCAAGCACCTCGGCGAGGTCACGAAGCTGCGCGGCATGGACGTGACGCTCGAGAACGCGGCCGAGGCCGTCATCTGGATCGTCGAGCAGGGCGGGTGCGGCGGGATCTTCCACGCGATCGGCGAAGACGACCTGGTGCGCATCCTGAAGCATCCGGCGACCATGATCGGGTCGGACGGCGAAGTGCCGATCTTCGGACAGACGCATCCGCATCCGCGCAGCTACGGCACGTTCGTGCGCGTGCTCGGCGTCTACGTGCGCGAGAAGAGGGCGCTGACGCTCGAAGAGGCCGTGCGCAAGATGTCGTCGGCGCCCGCGCAGCGGATCGGGCTCGGCGATCGCGGCGTGCTCAGGCCCGGCATGAAGGCCGACATCGCCATCTTCGATCCGGCGAAGGTGCGCGACACGGCCACGTTCGACAAGCCGCACCAGTACGCCGAGGGTGTTTCGTTCGTGCTCGTGAACGGCCAGGTGGCGTTCGAGGGCGGGAAGATGACCGCGGCGCGGCCGGGCCGGGTGCTGTACGGACCCGCGAAACAGTAGCACCGGTTTCACAACCACCTCGCGCCCTGTCCGCGCGGGAGAGGCGGCGTATGAAGAAAGCGCGTAGGAGCGACTGTGCTACGCTGCGGTCCCGTGGAGGACCCATGGTCACGAAGCTGGCGATTCTGATCGGGGCGCTGTCGGTGCTGAGCGTGTGGGCGGGGGCATCCGCAGGGGCGCCGCAAACGGGCGATCGCGTCGCGGCGATTCACGAGCGCACGCCGTTTGCCGACATGCACGCGCACCCGAGCCGCTTCCACCGCGCGAACGTGCCGAAGATCGAGGCCGACGAGATCGCGCGCTACCGGCGCTCCCTCATGGACGTCGTCGTCGCCAACATCAGCACCGACGCGATCTACAGCGGCCGCTACGTGCAGGCCGACGGCAAGGAGATCCCCGCGCGCGAGTACCGGCCGAAGCCCGGCGAGCCGTACGCGTTTACGCTCGAGCGGCTCGGCAAGATCCTGAAGACCGTGCAGGAGGGCGATGCGGTGCTCGCGCTGAGCCCCGACACGGTGATGGAGGCGCGCACGCAGGGAACGCTCGCGATCATCGCGGCGCTCGAGGGCGGCGATGGTCTCGAGAGCCACATCGAGAACCTGCGCGACCTCTACACGCGCGGGCTGCGGCTGCTGCAGCTCGTGCACTTCCGCGCGAACGAGCTGGGGCACATCCAGACGTATCCCTACTCGCCGGGCGGCCTCACGGACTTCGGCGTGGAAGTGGTGCGTGAGGCGAACCGGCTGGGCATCATCCTCGATCTGGCGCACGCGAACACCGAGACGATCATGGACGCGCTCAGAGTCTCACGGGCGCCGACCCTGTTCAGCCACACGGGCGTCAAGGCGCTGCACGAGGGCGATCGTGACCTGACCGACGCCGAGATAAAGGCGATCGCGGCCGACGGCGGCGTGATCGGCATCTGGCCGAACGGCGAGAGCAACAAGGAAATGGCCGACATGGTGCGGCACATCGACTACGTGAAGCGCCTGGTCGGCATCAACCACGTCGGCATCGGCAGCGACCTGCGCGGCATGAGCAGCTACACGGCCGGCTTCGGCGAGGAGGCGAACTTCCGCGCGATCGCCGAGGCGCTCCTCGCCGCCGGCTACACGGACGAAGACGTCGGCAAGGTGATGGGCGGCAACTTCATGCGAGTGTGGGGGCAGGTACTGAAGGAGGCGCACCCGTAGACGACAGTGCGTCGAAGTAGTCGAAGGATTGACCGCAGAGGGCACAGAGAACGCGGAGGAATGAACCGCAGAGGC
>CAYHSN010000049.1:0-1064 GCA_964359235.1 uncultured Vicinamibacterales bacterium
TGGTGCTCCTCGTCGGCGCGGGCCTGCTCCTCAACAGCTTCGTGCGCCTGATCCGGATGGATCCCGGGTACAACCCGGCCAACGTCGTGACGGCGCAGATCAATCTGCCGCGTACGAAGTACCCGACTCCGGAGACGCAGAGTGTGTTCTTCGACTCGGCGCTCGAACGCATCGCGGCGATCCCCGGCGTCGAATCGGCCGGCGTCACGAATCTGCTCCCGCTCACGCGCGGCAACATCACGCTGTCGTTCGCCGTCGAAGGCCAGCCGCCGCCAGGGCCGGACGACGTGCCGCCGAACGCGAGCCTTCAGATCGTGAGTCCCCGGTTTCTTGACGCGCTCGGCATCCCGCTGAAAGAGGGCCGTTCCCTTGGCGATCAGGATCGCGCGGGCACGACGCGCGTGGTCGTCGTCAATCAGGCGCTGGCGAAGAGCTTCTTCGACGGCTCACCCGTCGGCCGGCGCCTGAACGACTTTCTCGGCGGCGAGAACTGGGAGATCGTCGGCGTGGCCGGTGACGTCCGGGCGGCCGGCCTCGACAGCGAGCCGCAGCCGGAGGCCTACGTGTCGTATCGCCAGATTCCCCAGATGGCGCCCTTCGCATTCGGCGGATTCGGCGCCTCGCTCGTCGTCCGCGCCCGGGGCGATCCGCTCGCCCTCGTGGCTCCGATCCGACGCGAGATTCTCGCGGTCGATCCGGAGCTGCCGCTCGACCAGGTGATGACGATGGACGCGAGAGTGTCGGCGTCGGTGGCCGAGCCGCGGTTCTACGCGGCGCTCATCGGCGCGTTCGCGGCGCTGGCGTTCGCGCTGGCGGTGGTGGGGATCTACGGCGTGCTGTCGTACACCGTCTCGCAGCGGCATCGCGAGATCGGCGTGCGCATGGCGCTCGGGGCGCAGCGCCCCGACATCCTGCGCCTGGTGCTGCGGCAGGGACTTCTGTTGATCGTGGTCGGCCTGACGCTAGGGCTGGTCGGATCGTTCGGCGTCACGCGCTTTCTCGAGACGATGTTGTTCGGCGTGACGCCGACCGATCCGCTGACGTTCGCGGGCGTGCCCCTGCTG
>CAYHSN010000049.1:1164-4885 GCA_964359235.1 uncultured Vicinamibacterales bacterium
ACCTGCACCGGCTCTATCTTCTGCTTCTTCAACAGATCGTTGAACGCGGCCAGCTCCGTCTGCAGTGTTTCCTCGAGCCGCTTGAGCTGCTCGTTCGTCTCGGCGGACAACTCCTTGAACACGGTGTACGAGCCGGCGGTCGGCTTGCCGTCGCCTGACTCGATGCTGCGCCGTAGTGACGCCAGCCGGTTGTTCAGCTTGATCGGGAAGTTCAGCGGATCCTGACCGCTCCGGTTCCGCACCTGATACAGCTCCTCCTCGACCGCGCTGAGCTTCTTCTTCAGGCTGTCACCAGACGCCGTGATGCGCGCGTCCTTCGCCTTGCCCGCCCGATCATCCACCTGCGCTTTGATCTCGCGGATCTTGACGACGGTGTTGTTCGCCTCGCTCGTCTTGTCGCGGACCTGAATCGCGAGCCGGAACTGTTCCTCGAGATCCGTCTGAGTCACGTCGGTGTACAGCGGGTGCTTCTTGATGGTGAGACTCTTCGCCTCGGTCTTGCCGTTCGCCGTGACACGCACCTGATAGGTGCCCGGCACGGCGGCCGGGCCCTGGCCGGCCGCGCTCCAGAGGATCATCCCCGGGAACGTGGTGTGACTCGGATGCCGCAGGTTCCACGTGACCTTGTTCAGGCCGGCCCTGGTGGATGGCCGCGCCGCCTGGCCGCCGCCGAGCCCGCCTCCCCCGCCGCCGCCCCCGGTCTGCGGCTGCCCCGCCGGTTTCGCCTCTTCGTCCGCCGTCTGGCTGAACGTGTCGATGACCGCGCCCTTCGCGTCGAGGATCTCGACCGTGACCGTGTCGGCCGCCTTGCCGAGCGCGTAGTACATCGTTGCCGGCCCTGTCGATCGAACGGCGTCGCTCGGCCCGAACAGGTACAGGTCCGGCGTTGACGCCACCTGCGGCGTCATCTGACGCAGCGGGCTGATGTCGTCCATGATGTAGAACGATCGCCCGTGCGTGCCGATCACGAGGTCCTTGTCCTCGACGACGAGATCCGACACCTGCGTGTCGGGCAGGTTCCGTGACAACGACTGCCAGCGATCGCCATCGTCGAACGACACGTACACGCCGTGCTCCGTGCCGGCGTACAGCAGCCCCGCTCGCTTCGGATCCTCGCGCACCACGTGCGCGTAGTCGTCGGCGCGGATGCCCGTGACGATCTTCGTCCACGTCTTCCCGTAGTCGCGCGTGCGGTAGATGTAGGGCTTGCGATCGTCGAGCAGATAGCGCTTCGCCGCGAAGTACGCCGTCCCCGCGCCGTGCGGCGAGGCCTCGACGATGCTGACGCGCGCCAGCTCGGGGAGATCGGACGGTGTGATGTTCGTCCAGGTCTTCCCGCCATCACGCGTGATGTGAATCAGCCCGTCGTCCGATCCGGTCCAGATGATGTTCGGGTCGAGCGTCGAGGGCGCGACGGCGAAGATGGTCGCGAAGATCTCCGGCCCGTTCATGTCGCCGGTAATCGGCCCGCCCGAGTGACCGAGCGTCTTCGGATCGGCCTTCGTCAGATCGGGGCTGATCGGCTCCCAGTTCTGGCCGTCGTTGGTCGTCTTCCACAGGTGCTGCGACGTGATGTAGATCACGTTCGGGTCCTGCGGCGAGAAGACGATCGGGAACGTCCACTGCCAGCGCTCCTTGAGCGCGCTCGACGGCTCGCCCGAGAAGAAGCGCGGGTACGGCTGGATGTCGCGGGTGTAGCCGGTCTTCCGGTTGTACTTCGTGATGAGCGCGCCCTGGCTGCCGGCGTAGAAGAGATCCGGGTTGGTCGGGTGGGGCGCGATGTAGCCGCTCTCGCCGCCGCCCACCGCGTAGAGCGCGTTCATGGCGCGACCGCGGCCCCCGTCGCTCGGCACGCACGCGGTGCTGTTGTCCTGTTGCGCGCCGCACACGTGATACGGAAAATCCTTCGTCGTCGAGACGTGGTAGAACTGCGCGGTCGGGAAATCTTCATCCGTCCAGGTCTCGCCGCCGTTGGTCGACACCGTGCCGCCGCCGTCGTTGCTGTTGATGATCCGCTTCGGGTCGTTCGGATCGATCCACAGGTCGTGGTTGTCGCCGTGCGGCACGCGAATCGTGATCGGGAACGTCTTGCCGCCGTCGGTGGACTTGTAGAAGCCGGTGTTCAACCCGTAGACTGTGTCCTTGTCCTTCGGGTCGGCGTAGATGTGCGTGTAGTAGAACGCGCGCTGGCGCAGCCGGCGATCCTCGTTCGTCTTCTGCCACGTCTCCCCGCCGTCGTCCGATCGGAACAGGCCGCCGTTCTCGTTCTCGACGAGCGCGTACACGCGCTTCGAGTCGGCCGGCGACACCGCGACGCCGATGCGGCCGATGATGCCCGACGGCATGCCGGGCTTGCGCGTCAGCTCGGTCCAGGTGTCGCCGCCGTCGGTCGTCTTGAACAGGCCGCTCCCTGGTCCGCCGCTCGACATCTGGTACGACACGCGATACGCCTCCCACAGCGCCGCGTACAGGACGTCCGGATCGTGGCGATCCATCACGAGGTCGATGGCGGCCGTCTTGTTGTCGCGGAAGAGGACGGGCTGCCACGTCTTGCCGCCGTCTCTCGATCGATAGACGCCGCGCTCGTCGTTCGGCGCGGGCGGATGGCCGAAGGCCGCGGCATACACGATGTCGCCGTTTTTCGGATGGACGACGATCTCGGAGATGACGTGCGTGTCGGCGAGCCCCATGTGCGTCCAGGTTTTGCCCGCGTCGGCGGACTTGTAGATGCCGTCGCCCTGCATGATGTTGCCGCGGATGCAGGCCTCGCCCATCCCGATGTAGACGACGTCCGGGTTCGACTCGGAGACGGCGACGGCGCCGACCGACGAGCTTCGAATCTGGCCGTCGGTCACGGGATTCCACGTGTTGCCGCCGTCGGTCGTCTTCCACACGCCGCCGCCGACGGCGCCGAAGTAGTACTCGAGCGGGCGCCCGACGACCCCCGCGCCGGCGATCGAGCGGCCGCCGCGGGCGGGTCCGATGCTGCGCCACTCGAGCGCCTTGAACGTCTCCGTGCCGTAGGCCGCGCCCGACTGCGCGCGCGGTGCGCTCGTCGTCGTCCAGACGAGCGCGGCGACGATGATGACGAGGGCCGCGATGCGCAACTGACGATGGGTGTTTCGCCTCATGGGTGCGTTCCTCCAGGGTGGGAAGGACACTGTAGCGGAAGGAAGAGACGGACACAACAGGAGCCGGGGCTCGAGGCTCGGGACTTGGGACTCGGGGCGGACAGGAAGCGTGCCACACGCTCCCGGCGTGTTGACTTCCCACGCGGTTTCCGCGGCCTTGCGGGCGCAGTCCAAATGCCCCGTGACGATCTCTCCCTGAGCGAGGCGCGTCGCGTCGCCCTGACCGCGCAAGGGTTCGACCGCCCGCGGCCGAACGGCGGCATCGCCGCGCGCCACCTTCGCGGCGTCATTCAGCGGCTCGGCCTCCTTCAACTCGACTTCGTCAACGTCCTGGTGCCGTCGTACTACCTGGTGCCGTTCTCGCGGCTCGGCCCCTACGAGCGGTGCCGCCTCGACGATCTCGTCTACCGGCGGCGCGCGTTCACGGAACAATGGGCCCACGAGGCGTCGATCCTGCCGATGGAAGTGTGGCCGCTGCTGCGCCATCGCATGGCGGCGCACCGTGTGCGCCCGTATGGCTTCGAGCGGTTCATGAAGCGGCATGCGGACTACGCGCGCCGGGTGCTGGACGAGGTGCGCGCGCGTGGGGC
>CAYHSN010000049.1:4985-12549 GCA_964359235.1 uncultured Vicinamibacterales bacterium
AGCGGCATGCGGACTACGCGCGCCGGGTGCTGGACGAGGTGCGCGCGCGTGGGGCCCTGAGCGCGGACGATCTGATCGGCCCGGACGGTGTTCCCCGCCGCCTCGCAAGTTCGTGGTTCGGAACGATTCCGAGGGCCGTGCTCGAGGCGCACTTCGGCCGGGGCCGGCTGGCTGTGACCGGGCGGCGGTCCAACTTCGCGCGCGTCTACGACCTCGCGGATCGCGTCATCCCGGCGGAGCATCACGGCCGCACAGTCGGACGCGAGGACGCCGAGCGCGAGCTGCTGCGTCTGGCCGCGCGCGCGCACGGCGTCGGGACCGCCAGCGATCTCGCCGACTATGGGCAAAGGATTCTCACCCGACAATCTGGAGACGATGCGTCGGTTCCATGCTGCATTTCCTCGAGCCAGAATTTCCGAGACGCTGTCTCGGAAATTCAACTCTCGGCAGACAGCGCCTGCGAAATCCGAGGCGCCGTCTCTGATGTTGAGGGTGGCAGGCCTGGTCGGGGCCTTTCCCTTGCCCTGGTCACACTACGTTCTGCCCGGAGGACAAGGCCTGACCGCCGCCGCAACTCGAATCGGCCCGGTCGACACAGACCCCGGTTGATCGCCCGATGATCGGATCGCGCGATCGCCCTCGAAGATGAACACCACCGACGACAGGCCCTCCGCCGATGGTCGTGGTTGGTGTAGGCTGTCCATTCAGGAGGAGTACCGACATGTCTGGACCGATTCCTGAGGCGTGGGCGCCGCATCTGCGGAGCGTGCTGCGGGTCGTCGCCGGGTTTCTCTTCATCGCACATGGCACTCAGAAGCTCTTCGGCGTACCGGCGACCGGGCCCCGGGATCCGATCGAGCTCTTTTCACTGGTGGGCGTAGCCGGAGTGCTGGAGACCTTCGGCGGGTTGCTGCTGCTTCTCGGTCTGTTCACTCGCCCTGTGGCCTTTATCCTCTCCGGGCAGATGGCGGTGGCCTACTTCCTGCGCCACCAGCCTCAAGGTTTCTGGCCGATTCTCAACCGGGGGGAGCTCGCGGCGCTCTACTGCTTCCTGTTCCTGTACTTTGCCGCCGTGGGTGGCGGCCCGTGGAGCGTGGACGCGCGGCGCCGACGCACGAGGTGAACGGCACAGGCCGCCGCTAACTACTAAGCCTGACGGCGCGTTCCACACTACTTTCGAAAGCGGGTGAGCCAATACTTCAGCAACGTCCCCACGGCGGCAACCCCGTCACGCCAACCAATCTTTTTTCCGTCAGCGCGACTCCGAGGCTGGAAGACAACTGGCTGCTCCAGAATCTGATGCCCGTCTAGAAGCAGCTTGGCCGTGATTTCCGGCTCAATGTCGAAGCGGTTCGACTCGAGGCGGAGCGAGTGCGCCACGTCGGCCCGCATGATCTTGTAGCAGGTTTCCATGTCGGTCAGATGTCCGCCGAATAAGGCGTTGGTCAAGCCGGTGAGCAGTTGGTTGGCGGCAATCGTGAGCCAGGGCGCATCCGGCCGTCCGGCGAGGAAGCGCGAGCCGTAGACGACGGCAGCCTGCCCTCTCAGAATGGGCGCCACCAGCGACGCCAACTGGGCAGGGTCGAGTTCGAGGTCCGCGTCCTGTATCGCGATGATCGTCCCTCGCGCGTGCTGTAGACACAGCCTAATGGCCGCGCCTTTCCCAGCGTGCCGCGCAGCGTGGATGATGCGTAGAGCCTCGCCCTGACCGGGCGTGCCGTCCAGAACGGCCCGGGTTCCATCGGTCGATCCATCATTGACGACCAGGACCTCGTGCGGCACCGGAAAGCTGATGCTCCTCAGTCGCTCGACGACGGGCACGACCGTGCCTGCCTCGTTGTAGACAGGGACGATGATGGAGAGAGATTCCAGGGTCGACATGCGAGGGACCTGGTCTGTTGTTGCCGAGACATCATACGCTCGGTTCATCCATGCCGAACCGCCGCATTCCCAGCTGAAGTGTCGCCTCGGCCTTCCGCGCCACCTACTCCATTCCCATTAACTCGTTTCTCGCCTCGTCTCAGGACAGTTTCTGCAGGTCGCCCGATGACGCGATCGCGCGATCGACGGAATCACCTATGTCCGCGCGTGCTATATTCACGCGAATTGTGCCTGCCATCGGCCCGCGGTCGGGCTGAGGATCAGCTTGTGGAGACCCCGAAAGCCGCACCGCACGCCACCGCGGGCGCGCGCGGCTCAGCCCCGCCCGTTGCGCGCAATTCGGTGCCGGGGTGGGCGGTTGCGCTCTTCTATGCGCTCTTCTCGCTGAGCGGGTTTGCGGGCCTGCTCTACCAGACCATCTGGCAGCGCGTGTTGACGCTGTTTCGCGGCAGCGATGTCTTCTCGGTGACGATCATTGTCGCGGCGTTCATGGCCGGTATGGGCTTTGGCAGCCTGGCAGGGGGGCACCTGGCCGACCGCCTGGATTCTCGGCGCCGGCTCGTCGCGTTCGCCGCAGCCGAGCTGGCAATTGCGGCGTTCGCCACCGTGAGCATGACGCTCTTCTACGACCTGCTCTACCTGAAGCTGGGCGCGATGGCGGGCTCGCCGACGCTCGCCACGGGCGTGGTCTTTCTCACGCTCCTCTGGCCGACGTTCTTCATGGGGATGACCCTCCCCCTGCTCGCAAGGGCCCTGACGGGCGGCACGGGTGTTGCGGCCCGACGCATCGGCGGACTCTACGCCTCGAATACGCTTGGGGCCGCGCTTGGCTGTCTCATCACCGTCTGGGTGCTGGCGCGCGCCTTCGGTTTGCGTCCCACGATCCAGATAGGCGCCGCGCTGAACGTGATCTGCGCCTTTGGCGCGCTCGTACTCGCAGCGTTCCGGTGGCGAGCGGGATCCGAAACGGCGTCCGCTGAGCGCGAGGCGGTCTCGAACGGCCGGCCGCTGGGGTTTGGCCTTCCGGCTTGGATTGCCATCTACGCGCTTTCCGGTTTCGTGGCTCTGTCTCTGGAGATCGTCTGGTTTCGCGTGCTCGGCGTGATCCTCAAGTCGACCTCCTTCACCTTTGCGACGCTCTTGGCCTTCTATCTGAGCGGGATCGGTCTCGGCGCCTTCCTCGCCCAGCTCTGGGTCAACAAGGTTCGGAATCCCGCGGCAGCCTTCTTGACTCTCCAAGCGGCCGTCATTGTCTATGCCGCTCTGTCACTCAGCCTGTTGCTGCACGCCGTACCCCGCGTGCACGCACTCGTTCCGCTGCAGCAATACCTGGCCAGTTACGATCCCATTGACATCGGTCCCGCGCTTCGCGCGCTGCAGCGGATCATCTGGGGGGTGCCGGTTGCCCCCCAGGCGCGCGAGGACGGGATGCTCTTCGCCACGCTCTACGGGCTCGTGCCGCTCTACCTGATCGGGCTGCCGACGCTCATGATGGGCATGAGCTTCCCGTACCTGCAGAAGTGCGCACAGACCCACCTGGCGGCGATCGGCCGCCGGGTTGGGTGGCTCCAGACGGCCAACATCGTCGGCTGCATGCTGGGCGCGGCGCTGACCGGACTGGCCCTGTTGCATTGGCTGGGATCGGCCGGCACGGTGCGGGCGTTGATCGTCATTGGGGGTGTGTTCGTCGCGCTCCTCGGTCTCGCGCAACCTCGTGGGCGCAGGAGCCCGCGCGTGCTGGGTTTGGCGCTCCTTCTGGTGGCAAGTCTGTCGCTCAGCGTCTCGAACGAGGAACTCTGGGCGCGCCTTCACGGATCCACGCGGGCCAGGATCATTAGCGCCGAAGACGGGTCTGGCGTTTCGCTGCTGAAGCAGGGACGAGGCGGTAGGATGATCGTGTTCGTCAGCGGGCTCGGCCAGAGCGAGTTACCGTACGGGGGGATTCACACCGCACTCGGAGCCTTGCCCGTGTTGCTCCACCCGAACCCTGTGGAGGTCGCCGCGATCGGGCTGGGTTCGGGAGACACAGTTTTCGCCCTCGGCGGGAGAGCCGAGACGCGGGTAATCCGCAGCATCGAGATCGTTGGCCCGCAAATACGGACGCTTCGCGTGCTCGACCGGCGTGCGGACTACCCGGGGTTGCGGCGGCTGCTCAGCGACCCGCGCATTCGCCACATCGTGGGAGATGGTCGCGCGTTTCTGATGAAGGGCGTGCGACTCGACGTTGTCGAGGCGGACGCGCTGCGGTTCGGCAGCGCCTTCGCCGGCAACCTTTATTCGCGGGAGTACTTCGAGCTGCTTCGAGGATGCCTGAAACCGGGCGGCCTCGCGGTCTCCTGGCGGCCGACCCAGCGGACGGAGGATACGTTCCTCACGGTCTTCCCTCATGTCGCAATCTTCGGCACGATGCTGATCGGCGGCAACGAACCGATTCCCTTTGATCGGGAGACCCTGAAGGCCCGCCTGCGGTCGCCGTTCACGGCGGAGCACTACCGCCGCGGCGGCGTCAACATCGAGACGGTGCTGGCCGAGTTCGTTGAGTCCGACCCGCGCGTCTACGGTCCGGAGCACCACCGTCCAGGTCTGCACGATCTCAACACGGATCTGTTTCCACGCGACGAGTATCAGACCTCCGATCCGTTCTTCGTCGGACGCGGCCGGTAGGTGCCTAGTTGAGGATCCTGAGCACGAAGATGTGCGCGGCTGGGTAGCCAGCGTTGTTTCGCCAGGTATGGTCGATCGACCGTCGCGAGGGCCACCCGCTCGGGCTCCACCCAGATGCCGAAGCGCAGCCCCCGGTCGTGCGCGTAGTCACGAAGCGCCCTGAGTCCGTGCGGGAACCGCTCGGGATCGAAGTCCCACAATCCGAGTCCCGGTGTGAAGTCGAAGGGGTCGTCAGGGTTGCTCCCGTACCAGCCTGCGTCGAGCACGAACAACTCGATGCCGAGCGTCGCCGCGAGATCGATTTCCTCGAGCACCGTCTCCTGGTCGATGCGCGTGCCGTGGGCGAACCATGTGTTGTAAGCGACGAGTGGCTCGAACGCGCGGCCCCGTCTGATCGCGTGCATCGTGAAGGACTGCACCGCCGCTGAGACGTCCGCCGATTCACCGGTCACGCCGAAGAACCCGTGCGGCGTCTCAAGCGCCGAGTCCGCCATGGTTGCGAACGGCGGCAGGCCAAGACGCACGCGGATCGCCGAGTCGGTGCGCGAGAACCTGGCCTCCCACGCTCCAGACCAGACCAGACCGCCGAAGGACCTGCCGCCGTGGGCGTCGATCACGAACCATGGCAGTGCCCGTTCGGTCGCGCGCCCGGTCGACCCGAGCGACATCTCGGAACCCGGCTCGAGAGACCTGGACATCAGGGTGAACGGACCGCCCTCGGACGCCGGCACATCGTGCCCCGGCACCCACCGGATGATGCCCGGGTACACCGCCGACTCGAACGCGTTGAGGTCTGCCACGACCAGGCTGGCTGATCCCAACGGCTCAAACGTCGTCCAGGTCTCGACGACGGGCGTGCGTGGATAGGAGACGTACGTGCGCGTGACCCGCGCGGCCGGACTCGCACTGCGGAAGGCGAGGTCCAGGCGGACGCCGCCTTGGTACTCGCTGGCCTCGGCTGCCTCGAACACCAGCCATCGCGACCCCAGCGTCATCGGCCCCGCACCGAGTGAGATCTGCGTGTCGGGATCGCTCCCGATGTTCCACCAGCCGACGTGCGGGCTTGAGAGGTCGGTGACCTGAAGGCCGCGGCGGGTAAGTGCAATCGTAAGGCGAACGTCGGAGGTGCCGATCGTCCAGGAGCGGGCGTCCGGAGCCTGGATGATGAACGCGTCGCCGCTCGAAACGAGCGACCGACGGTCCGCGGACAACCCGGTCCTGGTGAGAGCGAGCAGTGCGAGCGAGAGCACCAGCAGCGGCCGTCGCAACATCGGAACCTGCGCTCACAGCAAGAAACAGGCCGGATTCAGATGCACGGCGGTCTGTGCATCCTCCTTTCCTGGATAGCCGGGATCGCGTGAAGGTCAAGCGGCCCAGTCACCGGGCCGGAGCCGTTGTCTTTGAGGGTTTCAGGTACTTGTCGTACCACGCGAGGTACCGCTCGTAGCGATCTTTCTGGTAGCTCGGCCGTCGAATGCCGTGGCCCTGTCCTGGATAGACCACGAGCTGGGTCTCACGGCCGAGGCGGCGGAGCGCCTGGTACAACTGCTCTGAGTTCTGGACAGGGACGTTCCAGTCCTGCTGCCCGCCCATGATCAGCGTCGGCGTCGTAATCTGCTCGACCTTGAAGAACGGCGACAGCTTGATCCACAGGTCCACGTTGCGCCACGGCAGGCCCAGCTCGCCCTCCCATTGCCGCTGGTAGTGATCGTGGCCGTAGTTGGCGGTGTAGTTCACCTCGCTCGCGCCGGTGATCGCCGCCTTGAACCGGCCGGTCTTCGTGATGACGTAGTTGGTCAGGATGCCGCCGTAACTCCAGCCGCCGACGCCCAGCCGATCCGGATCGGCGAGGCCCATCGCGACCACATGGTCCACCACCGCCATCACATCGTCGAAGTCCTTGTTGCCCCAGTCGGCGAAGATGGCGCGGCTGAAGTCACGGCCGCGGCCGGACGACCCGCGCGGGTTCGCGCCGATGACCGCGTAGCCGCTCGCCGCGAGGATCTGCCACTCGAGATTGAACCGCGTGGAGAACTGGCTGACCGGACCGCCGTGGATGCGCAGCAGCGCCGGCACCTTCGCGCCCGGCGCCGCATCTGGCGGGCGCGTCAGGAACGCGTCGATCATCGTGCCGTCCTGGCTCTTCGCGCGGAAGCGTTCGACCGTTGCCAGCCGGATGCCCTTCAGGAACGCGTCGTTCACATGCGTGACGCGCGCGAGCGCGCCGTCCTTCAGCGCGAAGACTTCGGGCGGGTACTGCGGCTGGCTCTCGAGCACCACGATCTCGCCGCTCGGTCCGACGTCGAACGTCGCGATCTCGCGCTCGCCGGCCACCACGCGTTCGACGGCGCCGCCGGCGAACGACACACGCGCCAGGTAGGCGTTCCCCCCGTCTTCGATCCCGAACAGCACGTGCGCGCCGTCGGGCGTGGGCGTCGGGTTCGAGACGTTGCGATCGAGGTCCGGTGCCAGGATGCGGGGCGAACCGCCTGCGACCGGCACCACCGCCAGATCGTCGGTGTCGTACCAGACATCCTGCGGATCGCCGCCCTGCACGTAGACGATGGATGCGCCGTCGGGCGTGAAGGCGGGCGAGCCGTCGGCGCCAGACCACGTCGTCAGGGCGCGCGGCGTCGCGCCCGCCCGTGCGCTGACGACAAACAGGTCGGTGTTCTCGTTCGCGTCCGGCTCCGGCGTGCGATTGCTCACGAACGCGATCGACTGCCCGTCGGGCGACCACACCGGTAACCGGTCATCGTGCGGCCCGCTCGTGATCTCGGCGCTCGCCTTCTTCGCGACGTCGAACACGTAGAGGTGGTCGCGCAGGTCGTTGAGATACCCGGCGCCGTCCCGCTTGAACTGCAGGCGCGTCACGACGATCGGCTTCGGCGTCTTGTCGCTCTTCTCGCTCTCCTCACCCGGGTCGTCGGGATCCGGGTCCGAGGCGATGACCGCCAGGCGCGTGCTGTCGGGCGACCACTCGAAGCTCGACACGCCGCCTTTGTAATCGGTCAGCCGG
>CAYHSN010000050.1:0-11200 GCA_964359235.1 uncultured Vicinamibacterales bacterium
GCTGCGCTACGACTGGCGGTTTGTTCAACACCACGGCGAGTGGGCTGACGCTCGGTCGTGAAGCCGAGCGCCAGCCGCCGCCGGTGCGGCTCTTCCGCTCGCAAGCCCTCTCCGGTTTTGACGCATTAGGGTTCGTAGTCACTCGCATTCGATCTGGCGGGCAGCGCTGAAGGGCTGCGCGACGCCAGGGCGGGCCTGAACGGAGGCCTGCGTTACGTTGCACGCTTACGCAGGCGCGGCGCGAGAATGAGCGCCGCGCCGTAGAGCGCGAACGCGACGAAGAGCGTCGCGGGCCGGCTCGCGCGGAAGTCCTCGAACAGGAACTTCACGCCCGTCACGACCAGCAGGGGGTAGACGAGCCAGCCCGCTTCGAGGATGAGCGGCGAGCGCGCGGCCCGGGCGAGCGCGAGCGTCGCGACGACCAGCCACGCCGTCCGCAGCGTTGCGATGATGCCGGGCGCGTCGGGCGACGAGCCTGCGATGACCGGCGCCGTCCAGGCGAGCGCCACGCCCATCACGCCCCCCACCGAGAGCGTCAGCAGCAGGAATCCGGGCGTGCGCGACAGGCGGCTGGCGTGCGGGCCCGGCCCGCCCGCGATCAGCGTCCACGCGCACACGGCGGTGGCGACGAGCACGAGGACCGCGGACAGCGGCACGGCCGGCCACGGCTGCGCGAGCGGCGCGCCCAGCCCGTGCGCGGCGTGCGGCAGGAGCTGGCTGACCATCGCCGCGGCGATCGCGTAGACGACCGCGTGCGACTTGAGCGTGAGGCTGTTGAGCGATCGTCCGGCGGCGGTTGCGACCAGCGCGCAGGCGGCCCAGGCCAGCGCGAGCGGCGCGACGGGGAGGACCAGCGCGCAGCCGGTCATCGTGAAGACGAGCGCGACGGCCGCGTAGAAGTGGAAATTCCGGCGCCGTCGCTGCCGCCGCTCGACGAACACGATCGCGACGGCGTAGGCGGCCAGCCCGAGCACGAGGCTGGCCAGGCCGAGCGGCGTGGCCCCGACGCCAGTGCTCACCGTCAGGTACGCGGCGCCGCCGAGTCCTACGGTCAGGGCCGCGACCGACTGTGCGATCTCGAACGGAATGATGTCGCGATTGAGGAAGAGCGTACGCGTGGCAAAGCTGCCCAGATACAGGGTCAGCAGGAGCAGCTGCACGGCGAGCGCCGTCGCGGGTGTGTCGACGTTGTGCGGGTTCACGGCCCGCAACGTCAGCGCGAACACGGCCAGATCGGTCACGAGCGCCACCGGCCAGCGCAGCGTCACCCAGTCGAGCACGTAGCCGAACCACAGCGTCGCGACACCGAGCAGCACGAGGCCGATCGCGAACGGTCCCACCTCGCCCGTGAGCGTCATGATGACGGTCGTGATCGCCAGGACGCCCAGCGTCACGATCCAGGCCAGGCCGCGCATGCGTTGCCGCCATGCGGCGGCCAGCGACACCGCCGCGAATGCCGTGAGCGAGGCGGCCGAGGCCGTCGTCGAGAGAAACTTGAAGCGCAGCGTGGCTTCGAACAGGAGCGGCAGTCCGATGAGCGCGAACGCCAGGCCGTGGAACGCCGCGCTCCCGCGCCTGCCGCGCGCGCCCTCTCGATCCGCCATCACGATCCACGTCAGGGCGTATGCCATCCCCACCGCGACACCGACGCGCGGCGCCAGCGTGCCCGAGTCCGTCAGCGCGCGCAGGAGATAGGCGCCGGCCAGGACGACCAGCGTACGCCCGATGAAGGTGAGCGCGGAGGCCGCGTCGAGCCTTCGCGCCGTGGTGGCGAGATCGGGAACGGGCGTCGCCGCCGCACCGGGCTCAACGGACGCCCCGGCCTCAGCGGGTCCGCGTCCTTCCAGCGCCGCGAGCCGGCGCTCGAGTTCACCGAGTTGCGCGGTGATCGTCTGCAGTTGCGATTCGATGCGCGAGAGGCGGTCCTGCATGCGCGGCCCCTGCAGAATCTACCAGATTCGCGCGGCCGCCGGACGGATCTGTGTGAGCCGGCGCGGCGACCGTGCAGCCTGCCGGGAACCCGGCACCCGGTGGGGCTCTGCGGTTCACCTGTCCGCGGGGCCGCGCCGGTGTTGGCCGGTGCGCGAGGTTGGCGAAGGCCATGGTGCGCGGCTTGGGTTCTGAGCGAGAATAAGGGGGTGTCTTCCGCCGGGCTCATCAGCAGCCTCGGCACTCGGCGCCACTGTAGGGACACCGATCACAACCTGCCGCCGGAGGGTTCCCGATGCAGACACGATGGTCCGAACGCTTCGCGCAGCGAACGCACGGTATGCGCAGTTCCGCGGTGCGTGAGCTTCTGAAACTGACCGAGCAGCCCGACATCATTTCGTTCGGCGGCGGCCTGCCGGGGCCGGAGGTGTTTCCGATCGAACGTGTGCAGGAAGCGTGCGCGCGCGTGATGGAGGACTCCGGCCGTCTGGCGCTGCAGTACAGCACGACCGAGGGCTATCGGCCGCTGCGCGAGCTCATCGCCCGTCACACCGCGCGCTACGGCATTCTCATCGAGCCCGAGCACGTGCAGCTCACCTCCGGCTCCCAGCAGGCGCTGGATCTCATCGGCAAGGTCTTCATCAACCAGGGCGATCACCTGCTCGTCGAGCGGCCCACCTACCTCGGCGCGCTGCAGGCGTGGCGGCCCTACCAGGCCGAGTACGCCTGCGTCGCGATGGACAACGACGGCATGCTGATGGACGAAGTCGAGCAGGAGATCCGCGGCGGTCCGAAGTTCATCTACGCGCTGCCCAACTTCCAGAACCCGAGCGGCGTGACGCTCTCGCTCGATCGCCGGCAGCGGCTGATCGAGCTGGCGGACCACTACGGCGTGCCGATTCTCGAGGACGATCCGTACGGGCAGCTTCGCTACGAGGGCGAGCACCTGCCATCGCTCGTGTCGCTCGACGCGCGGCTGCACGCGACCGACGGCGCGCCGTACCGCGGCAACGTCATCTACATCAGCACCTTTTCCAAGACGCTCGCGCCCGGCCTCCGGCTCGGGTGGGTCATCGCGCCGGAAGAAGTGATCCAGCGCCTCGTGACGGCCAAGCAGGGCACGGACCTGCACACGGCGACGCTCAACCAGATGGTGGCGTTCGAGGTCGCGCGCGGCGGCTTCCTGGATCAGCACATCAAAATCATCCGTGCGACGTATCGCGAGCGGCGTGACGCGATGCTCCACGCGATGGACCGGCACTTCCCCGACGGCGTCACGTGGACGAAGCCGAAAGGCGGCCTGTTCCTCTGGGTGACCCTGCCGCCGGATCTGGACGCGGCCGCCGTGCTGAAGGCCGCCGTGTCGCAGAAGGTCGCCTTCGTGCCGGGCGCGCCGTTTTTCTCCGACGGGACGGGCCACAACACGGCGCGGCTGAACTTTTCGTACTCGAAGCCCGAGCTGATCGAGGAAGGCATCCGCCGGCTCGGCGGCGTGCTGAAGTCGATGATGAAGGGCAAGTCGGTCGCCGTGGCGGCGTCGTAACAGACATCGGGCGATCGGGTTATCGCCTCATCCGGCGGCCACGCGGCGAGAATCGGCGGGCGAGCCGGAACACCCGCGCCATCATGCGTGAGGTGAGCCTGCCCGTGTTGGTGTTCTGCCGGCTCGGGTGATACGAGGCCACGACCGCCGGCATCCCGTCGATCTCGTGGACCAGGCCGTGGCCGAATCGTGGTGTCGGCCGTGGCCGGATCCCTCGCGCGGCCGCCAGCTTCCAGCACACGTCGAACGCGATCCGGCCGAGCGCCACGATCACGCGCACGCGCGGGAGCGCAGCCAGTTCGTCGATCAGGTGCGCGTGACAGTTCGCGATCTCCTCGCGCGACGGCGTGTTGCCGGGCGGCGCGCAGCGCACCGCGGCCGCGATGTAGGCATCGATCAACGTCAATCCGTCATCGGCGCGGCGCGACGTCGGCTGATTCGCGAAGCCCGCGCGGTGCATCGCGCGCATGAGGAAGTCGCCCGAGCCGCCGGCGCCGTCGCCGGTGAACACGCGGCCCGTGCGATTGGCGCCGTGCGCGGCCGGGGCGAGGCCGACGACGAGCACCCGCGCGCGCGGATCGCCGAAGCCCGGCACCGGACGGCCCCAGTAGGTCTCATCACGATACGCGGCTTTCTTCTCGCGCGCGAGCCGCTGACAGTAGGCGCGGAGGCGGGGACAGCGGTTGCAGGCAATGATGCGAGTGTGAACCGATGAAAGGGTGTCCGTGTCGATCGGGCGATCCGGTGGTCGGGTCATCGGGCCATCGGCCGCGTCCCTGTCTCGTACTGCTCCTGGGCGTGGTAGGAGCTTCGCACCAGCGGTCCGCACTCGGCGTGCGCGAAACCCAACTCGAGCGCGATGCGCCGCAGTTCGGCGAACTCGTCCGGATGGTAGTAGCGCACGGTCGGCAGGTTGGCCTGAGACGGCCGCAGGTACTGACCGAGTGTGAGCAGGCTGACGCCGGCGCGGCGCAGGTCGGCGAGCGTCCCGACGACCTCGTCCCATTCCTCGCCGAGCCCTACCATCATGCCCGACTTGGTCGGGAGGTCCGGCGCGTACCGCCGCGCGCGATCGAGCAGTTCCAGCGAGCGCTCGTAGCGGCCGCCGGTGCGCACGGTGCGGAAGATGCGCGGCACGGTCTCGATGTTGTGGTTGAGCACGTCCGGCCGCGCGTCGAGCACCGTGTGGAGCGCCGCCTCGGATCCCTTGAAGTCCGGAATGAGCACCTCGATGCGGCAGGCCGGCACGAGGGCGCGCGTCTCGCGGATCGTCCCGGCGAAGATCGACGAGCCGAAATCGTCGAGATCGTCGCGATCGACCGAGGTCACGACGACGTACCGCAGGTCCATGGCCTGCGCCGCCTGCGCGACGCGCAGCGGCTCATCCGGATCGGCCGCCTTCGGCCGGCCGTGCACGACGTTGCAGTAGCTGCACGCCCGCGTGCAGAGGTCGCCGAGAATCATGAACGTCGCCGTGCCGTGGTGCCAGCACTCGCCGATGTTCGGACAGTTGGCCTCTTCGCAGACCGTGTGCAGCCCCTGATCGCGCATCAGGCCCTTCAGCCGCACGTAGTTCGGCGAGCCGGGCGCGCGCACCTTCAGCCACTCGGGCTTCGGCTGCTTCGGGAGCGCCTCGGTGCGCAACCGGCGGCCGCGGACGAACTGCATGGGCACGGACATAGACAGCTATCAGCTATCGGCTATCAGCTATCAGCCTATCAGCTATCAGCCGTCAGCTCTCAGCGGCCAGTTTGGTTGTCGTCAGGGTCCTACCTGAGAGCTGAAAGCTGAAAGCTGATAGCTGAAGGCCTTCACCGTCAGTATACTATGGCGATTCGAGGCGATTCCCATGACGGCACAGACCAGCGGCACGCTCTCCATCACGTGGCTGGGGCACGGCACGTTCGTCCTCGTGTCGCCCGGCGGCACGCGCATCGTCATCGACCCCTGGCTGGAAGGCAACCCGTCCTGTCCGGTTGACAAGAAGAAGATCGGCGCGGCCGATCTGATTCTGCTCACACACGGCCACTTCGATCACACGGGCGATGTCGCCGGCGTGGCCCGCGCGACGGGCGCGACCGTCGTCGCGATCTTCGAGATCGCGGCGTGGCTCGAATCGAAGGGAGTCAAGAACACGAGCCCGATGAACAAAGGCGGCACGCAGACCATCGCCGGCATCGCCGTGACGATGGTGGACGCGAAACACAGCAGCTCGGTGATAGAGGACGGCAGGATCGTCTACCTCGGCGAGCCGTGCGGCTACGTCCTGCGTTTCGAGAACGGGCTGACCGCGTACTTCGCGGGCGACACGTCGGTCTTCGGCGACATGCGGCTCATCGGCGAGCTGTACACGCCGGCCATCGCGTTTCTGCCGATCGGCGATCATTTCACGATGGGGCCTGAGCAGGCCGCGAAGGCGGTCGAGCTCCTGGGCGTGAGGCAGGTCGTGCCGATGCACTACGGCACCTTCCCGCTCTTGACCGGCACGCCGGCGCGGCTGCGCGAGCTCGTCACGCCGCTCGGCGTGGAGGTGCTCGAGCTGAAGCCGGGACAGACGGCAGCCTGACGTTCCGATTGCTGATTGCCGATTGCTGATTGCAGAATACAGCCCAGCGCCCGTCACCACGCGGGCGGACAGCTTCGGATCGCATTCCGCGGGCGTGCCGAAGTCCATCCTGTAGTAGACTGTCCTCAGGTCTTCCCTGGAATTCTGCGGCTTGTGAGCGCGCGAGCGGCGCGGGGCGGAGGCGCCTTCGCAAAGCTTCGGCGGCCCTGGCCGAAGCTCTAAAGAGCGGAGGCCGGGGGTCCCCGCCGCTGTGAGATGGTGGGCGCGCGAGCGGCGTGGGGCACAGGGGTCCCCACAAGCGAGCGCGCTTGGCGGGGTGCAGGGGTCCCCGCCATGATGAAAGAGAAGGCCGGCGTGCAGACGACCTCGGTCACTCGCTCTGTCAATTTCGAGACCCATCCCGGCCAGTACCGGCACTGGAAGCTCGCGTTCGACGGGCCCGTGGCGACGCTCGCGATGGACGTTCAGGAGGACGCCGGGCTGTCGCCGGACTACCGGCTGAAGCTCAACTCGTACGACCTCGGCGTCGACATCGAGCTCGCCGACGCCCTCCAGCGCATTCGCTTCGAGCACCCCGAGGCGCACGCGGTCGTCGTGACGAGCATGAAGGAGCGCATCTTCTGCGCGGGCGCCAACATCTTCATGCTGCGCGGTTCGACGCACGCCTGGAAGGTCAACTTCTGCAAGTTCACCAACGAGACGCGGCTCGCGATGGAGGACGCGAGCGCCCACTCGGGGCTGAAGTTCCTCGCCGCGCTCAACGGCACGTGCGCCGGCGGCGGCTACGAGCTGGCGCTCGCCTGCGACGAGATCCTCCTGGTCGATGACGGCAACTCGGCGGTGAGCCTGCCGGAGACGCCGCTGCTCGGCGTGCTGCCCGGCACCGGCGGCCTCACGCGGATCGTCGACAAGCGCAAGGTGCGCCGCGATCTCGCTGACTTCTTTGCGACGGTCGCCGAGGGCATCAAGGGCAAGCGGGCGGTCGAGTGGCGGCTGGTCGACGCGGTCGTCGCGAAAAGCCGGTTCCGGGAAGCCGTCGACACGCGCGCGCGCGAACTGGCGGCCGGGTCCGATCGGCCGCCCTCAGGGCCAGGCATCACGCTGGGCCCGCTGAACCCCGCGGTGACCGACCGCGAGATCCGCTACTCGTCGGTGGCCGTCTCACTCGATCGCGAGCGGCGCGTGGCCGACCTGACCGTGCGCGCGCCCGACGCGGCGCAGCCGACGACGCCCGATGCGATTCTGCGCGCCGGCGATCGATTCTGGCCGCTCCGCGCGTTCCGTGAGGTGGACGACGTGTTGCTGCGTTTGCGCCTCAACGAGCCGCATCTCGGGACGATCGTCATTCGCACGGAAGGCGACCCGGCGGCCGTGCTGGCCGTCGACGAGACACTGCTCGCCCACAAGGACCACTGGCTGGTGCGCGAGATCCTCCACTTCGTGAAGCGGACGTTGAAGCGCCTCGATCTCACCGCGCGGAGTCTGTTCGCGTGCATCGAGCCGGGCAGCGCGTGGTCCGGCACGCTGTTCGAGCTGGCGCTGGCGTGCGACCGCGCCTACGTGCTGGACGACCCGGAGCGGCCGGTGGCGATTCAGCTCTCGGGGATGAACGCGGGCGTGCTGCCGATGGGCAACGGCTTGTCGCGCCTGCAGGTGCGTTTTCTCGGTGAGCCACACCGCGTGGACGAGGCGCTCGCGCGCGAAGGCCCGTTCGATCCGCAGGCGGCGCTCGAGGCGGGCCTCGTCTCATTCGCGCCCGATGAGATCGACTGGGAGGACGAAATCCGCCTGGCGATCGAGGAGCGTTCCTCGCTCTCACCGGACGCCCTGACGGGCATGGAAGCGAACCTGCGCTTCGCCGGACCGGAGACGCTCGAGACCAAGATCTTCGGCCGCCTGACCGCATGGCAGAACTGGATCTTCCAGCGTCCGAACGCCGTCGGTGAGAAAGGCGCGCTCACGTCCTACGGAACGGCACAGCGACCCGAGTTTGACTGGGGAAGGACGTAGACACTGACGCAGGGATTTTAAGATTTGAGGATTTGAGGATTTGAGGATTTGAGGATTTGAGGATTTTAGTGCAATCCTGCAATCCTGAAATTCTGAGGTTCTGCTGATGATTTCCGCCGAACAGATTCCCAACAACGTCAGCCTGTCGAGCAACAAACGCCTGCAGCGCGCCCTCGAGCACTGGCAGCCGAAGTACCTGCAGTGGTGGCGCGACATGGGGCCGCAGGGCTTCCAGGACTACCACCAGGTGTACGTCCGCACCGCCGTGAGCGTCGACCCGAAGGGCTGGGCGCACTTTGAGTACGTGAAGCTGCCCGAGTACCGCTGGGGCATCTTCCTTGCGGATCCGGTCCACGATCGCCGGATCGGTTTCGGCGACCTCTACGGTCAGCCAGTCTGGCAGGACGTGCCGGGCGAGTTCCGCAACCCGCTCCGCCGCCTGATTGTCACGCAGGGCGACACCGAGCCGGCGAGCGTCGAGCAGCAGCGCTGGCTGGGAAACCGGTGTCCGAGTCTCTACGATCTGCGGAATCTCTTTCAGGTCAACGTCGAGGAAGGCCGTCACCTCTGGGCGATGGTCTACCTGCTGCACTCCTACTTCGGTCGCGACGGGCGCGACGAGGCGGAGGCGCTGCTCGAACGGCAGAGCGGGAACCGCGACAAGCCGCGGATTCTCGAGGCGTTCAACGAGCCCATCGAGAACTGGCTCGACTTCTTCATGTTCACCATGTTCACCGACCGCGACGGCAAGTCGCAGCTCATGTCGCTGTCGGAGAGTTCGCTCGACCCGCTGTCGCGCACGACGCGGTTCATGCTGACCGAGGAGGCGCACCACATGTTCGTCGGCGAGACGGGCGTGGCGCGCATCCTCGAGCGCACGTGCGAGCTGCTGAAGCGGACAGGGTTTTCGGAGGACGTGCGGCAGCTCGGCGGCATCGATCTGCCGACCATCCAGAAGCACATCAACCTGTGGGTCAGCCTGAGCCTCGATCTGCACGGCGGCGAGGTCTCGACCAACGCGGCGGCCTACTTCGGCAACGGCCTCAAGGGGCGCGCCCAGGAGGCCCGCTACGACGATCACCTCGTCAAGGAGGCCGTCTACGAGATGCCCGTCGCCGATAACGGCCGGGTCGTGGTGCAGAGCGTGCCGCTCAGAAACGCGATGAACGAAGTCCTGCGCGACTGGTACGTCGGCGACTGCGCGAGCGGCGTCGAGCGGTGGAACACGATCCTCGAGCGGCACGGTATCTCGGATCGGCTGTACCTGCCCGACCGGAAGTTCAACCGGCACATCGGCATGTTTCGCGACCTGCGATTCGATCCGCGGGGCCAGCCGCTGTCGGCGGAGGAGTGGGCGCGGCGCCAGGACGAGTGGCTGCCGGCGCCCGAGGACAAGCAGTATCTGCTCAGCATCATGGCCGAGCCGGTGTACGAGCCGGGCAAGTTCGCCAACTACATCGCGCCGCCGAGGAAGGGCATCAACAACCAGCCGATCAACTTCCAGTACGTCAGGACCGAAATGTGAACCCGCTCAGGTAGCCACGAAGACACGAAGGCACGAAGACGGGCAGCCACGAAGACACGAAGGCACGAAGACAACTGGAGACGAGCACTTTTCTTCTGCATTGACCCGAGCGTAAGATCCTTCGTGTCCTTCGTGCCTTCGTGGCCGAATCCGTAGGCTCGTGCGCGGCGTGAGGGTGAAGAATGTCGCTGACCAGCGTGGAAGAGAAGAGATTCCTGATCAATGGCGAGTGGCGGGCGGCGTCGGGCGGGAAGACCCTCGAGGTCGTCAATCCGGCGACCGAGGAGATCATCGCCACCGTGCCGTCGGCGGGGAAAGACGACGTGGACGCGGCCGTGGCGGCGGCGCGCGCGGCGCTCGACGGGCCGTGGGGCAGGATGTCGGCGCGCGAGCGGGGGCGCCTGATCTGGAAGCTCGGCGAACGGCTCCTCGAGCGCGCGGACGAAGTCGCGCGCCTCGAGACGCTGCACAACGGCAAGCCGATCAGCGAATCGCGCCAGATCGAGATTCCCGCCGCGGCCGAGTGCTTCCAGTACTACGCCGGGTGGGCCGACAAGATTCAGGGCGCCACGATTCCGGTCAAGGGCAACTACCTCACCTACACGCTGCGCGAGCCGGTGGGGGTCGTCGCGGCGATCGTGCCGTGGAACTTCCCGCTGCTGCTGGCGTCGTGGAAAGTGGCGCCGGCGCTGGCGTGCGGCAACACCGTTGTGCTGAAGCCGGCGAGCCAGACGCCGTTGACCGCGCTGGCGCTTGGCGAGATCGCACAAGAAGTCGGCCTTCCGCCCGGTGTGCTGAACGTGATCACCGGACCTGGCTCGACGGTGGGCCAGATGCTCGTCGAGCACCCGGGCGTCGACAAAGTGGCCTTCACGGGCGACACGTCAACCGGCCGCGGCATCATGCGCGGCGCGGCCGAGACGCTCAAGCACATCACCCTCGAGCTCGGCGGCAAGTCCCCGAACATCATCCTGCCGGACGCCGATCTCGACGCGGCCGTGCGCGGCGCGACGACCGGCATCTTCTACGGCAAAGGCGAGGTGTGCGCGGCCGGCTCGCGCCTGCTCGTCGATCGGTCCATCAAGGACCGGTTCATGGAACAGCTCGTGGCGCGGACCAGGCAGATGGCGCCGGGCGATCCGATGGATCCGAAGACGAAACTGGGCGCCATCGCGTCGAAGTCGCAGCTCGAACGGGTGCTCGGCTACGTGGAGACCGGCAAGAAGGAGGGCGCGACGCTCGTGGCGGGCGGCCGGCGCGCAGACATCGGCACGGGCAAGGGCTACTTCATGGAGCCCACGGTGTTCGACCACGTGACGCCCGAGATGACCATCGCGCGCGAAGAGATCTTCGGCCCCGTGCTCGCCACGATCGAGTTCGCCGATCTGGACGAAGCGATCGCGCGGGCCAACGACACGGTGTACGGACTCGCTGCCGCCGTCTGGACGCGCGACATCAAGAAGGCGCACTACGTCGCGCGCAGGCTCAAGGCCGGGACCGTCTGGATCAACACCTACAATGTGTACGACACCGCCGCCCCCTTCGGCGGGTACAAGCAGAGCGGCTTCGGCCGCGAAATGAGCGCCTACGCCCTCGAACACTACACACAGATCAAGAGTGTCTGGGT
>CAYHSN010000050.1:11300-12515 GCA_964359235.1 uncultured Vicinamibacterales bacterium
TCGCTGGTCCTCTTCAAGAGCTCGTACATCCAGGACGCGCGAACCATCATCGAGAAGGCGCACCAGGTCGGCGCGCACGTGATTCTCGACGTCTATCAGGCGACCGGCACGGTGCCGTTCGACCTCACCGCGCTCGGCGCCGACTTCGCAGTCGGCGGATCGGTCAAATGGCTGTGCGGCGGGCCGGGCGCGGCGTACCTCTACGTGCGGCCAGATCTGGCGCGAACCCTGGAGCCGGCGCTCGCTGGCTGGGCCGCGCACGCCGAGCCGTTCGCCTTCGAGAAAGGGGCCATCCGGTACGCCGACGCCCCCGAGCGCTTCCAGGGCGGCACGCCGAACGTGCCGGCGCTCTACACCGCGCGCGCCGGGTACCGCATCGTCGCCGAGATTGGTGTGGAGGCGATTCGTGCGAGGTCGCTGCGGCTCACGCGCCGTATCATCGACGCGGCGCTGGCGAAGGACTACCGCGTGAACACGCCGCTCCACGATGGCGAGCGTGGCGGCACGGTCACGATCGATGTGCCGAACGCCGCCGCCGTCGCCGAGGAATTGATCCGCCGCGACGTCATCATCGATTACCGGCCCGGCGCCGGTATTCGCATGGCGCCGCACTTCTACAACACCGAGGACGAAGTGGATCGCGCCCTCGCGACAATGATCGAAATCGTCCGAGAGGGCGCGCTGGCGTGAAGGAACGAGGAACAAGGAACGAGGAACGAGTGGGGGCGTGGGACTCGGGGCTTGGGGCGCGACGTGTGCCTGAACGATTCATCGTAGACTGACAGCGGGCCGAGCCCTTCGACATCGCTCAGGGCAGGCAAGCTCGACCCCTCGGACCGAGCAAGCTCGGCCCTTACTACGCGTTCCTCGTCACTCGTTCCTCGTTCCTACACCATGTCCTACACGAATATCCTCGTCTCCATCGAAGACAGCATCGCCACGCTGACGATCAGTCGTCCCGAGGTGCAGAACGCGCTGAATCTGGCCACGGTCCGGGAGTGTCACGCGGCGCTGCAGACGCTGGCGGCCGACGCGTCGGTCGGCGTGCTCATCATCACCGGGGCGGGCGACAAGGCGTTCGTCGCCGGCGCCGACATCAACGACATCCGCGCGCGCGATCTGGCCGACGGGCTCGCGGCGATCAACTCGTCGCTGTTCTCTGTGGTCGAGCGATTCCCGCGGCCGACCATCGCGGCCGTGAACGGATTCGCGCTG
>CAYHSN010000051.1:0-10973 GCA_964359235.1 uncultured Vicinamibacterales bacterium
AAGGTCATCGAGATCAAGGAGATCAAGTTCCGGCCGAAGGTCGCCGAGCACGACTATCAGTTCAAGAAGAAGCACGTCGAGCGCTTCATCGCCGAGGGGGACAAGGTCAAGGCGACGATCTTCTTCCGGGGCCGCGAGATGGCGCATCCGGAAATCGGCCGGCGCATTCTCGAGCGCCTGATCGACGAAGTGGGCGACGTCGCGATGCCAGAGACCGCGGTACGGATGGAGGGCAACCAGATGCACACCATCCTGACGCAGAAGAGAAAGTGAACTGCAGAAGGAGAATTGCAGGATTGCAAGTGAGGCATAGATGCCGAAGCTGAAGACGCATCGCGGCGCCGCCAAGCGGTTCAAGCGGACTGCGACGGGCAAGTTTCTCCGGGGCAAGGCGTTCAAGCAGCACATCCTGACGAGCAAGTCGGCCGCGCGCAAGCGCAAGCTGCGCGGCACGGCTGTGGTATCGGCTTCCGAGCGGGAGAAGCTCGCGAGGATGTTGCCGTATAAGTGATCAGCGAAGGCACGAGGAACGAGTGACGAGGAACGAGTGAGAGACGTGTGACGATGCAGGTGTGGCCGCGCGCGTCGCGACGGTCTCACGCGACTCGTTCCTCGTTCCTCGCTGCTTGTTCCTGCAAGGAGCCACCGATATGCCACGCGTCAAACGAGGGGCCGTCCGGCGCGCCAAGCGGAAGAAGCTGCTGGCGCGGGCGAAAGGCTTCTACCAGACCAAGAGCAAGCTGTACAGGGCCGCGAAAGAGGCGGTCGACACGGCGCAGAAGTACGCCTTCGTCGGGCGCCGCCGGAAAAAGCGCGACTTCCGCCGCCTCTGGGTCATCCGCATCAACGCCGCCGCGCGCGAGCACGGCCTGACCTACGGCCAGTTCATCAGCGGCCTCAAGGCGGCTGGCGTCGCGCTCGATCGCAAGAACCTCGCAGACCTGGCCGTGCGCCAGCCCGCGGCGTTCGCGCATCTGACCGACAAGGCGAAGGCGGCTCGGGCCTGAATCAGTCGACAGTCGACAGTCGACTCTTCTCTTATGCCGTCCCCTGAGTCCATCGAACGCGTGCGCGCCGGGTTCCTCGAGGACCTCGCGCGCGCCGCGTCCGAGGCCGACCTCAGGACCGTCAGGGATCGGTATCTCTCCCGCAAGTCCGGGCTCGTCCCGGCGCTCCTCAAGGCGGTGGCCACCGCCCCGGCTGACGAGCGCCCGCGGCTGGGCCGCCTCGCCAACGAGCTGAAGCAGAAGATCGAAGCGGCGCTCGCCGGGCGCGTCCAGGCGCTCGACGCCGCCGGGCCTGCCGTCGAGGCCGTCGATGTCACGCTCCCGGGGCGAGTGCCCAGCGTCGGCCGCCGCCATCCCCTGACCATCCTGCGCGAGCGCATCGAGGGCATCTTCCTCCGCATGGGCTACGAAGTTCTCGAAGGGCCCGAGCTCGAGGACGACTACCATAACTTCGAAGCGCTCAACATGCCGCCGGATCACCCGGCGCGCGACATGCAGGACACGTTGTACCTCGCGCAACCGATCGTCTCGCCGACGCACACGGCCACGGTGCTCCGCACGCACACCTCGGGGATGCAGATCCGGTACATGGAGACGCACCAGCCGCCGGTGCGCATCATCGCGCCCGGCCGCGTCTACCGCCGCGACAACCTCGACCTCACGCACACCCCGATGTTCACGCAGGTCGAAGGACTGGTCGTCGCCGAAGGCGTGACGATGGCGGACCTCAAGGGCACGCTGGCGGCGCTCGCGCGCGAGCTGTTCGGCCCCGGGACGGCGGTGCGGTTCCGCCCGAGCTTCTTCCCGTATACCGAGCCCAGCGCCGAGCTCGACATCACGTGCACGACCTGCCGCGGAAGCGGATGCGCGGTGTGCAAGCGCAGCGGATGGCTCGAGGTGCTCGGCGCCGGCATGGTGCACCCTGCCGTGTTCGAGGCCGTCGGCTACGACCCGGAGCGGTTCACCGGCTTCGCGTTCGGCATGGGGGTCGAACGGGTCGCCATGGTGAAGTACGGCGTGGACGACATCCGCCTGTTCTACGAGAGCGATTTGCGGTTCCTGGAGCAGTTCCCGTCGTGAAGATCGTCGTCCCCTGGCTGCGCGAGCTCGTCGAGATCCCCGTCGGCACCGAGAGGCTGGCCGAGCAACTGGGGCTCTGCGGCTTTGAGGTGACGGACGTCGATCTCGCGCACGACGTCATCGATGTCGAGATCACGGCCAACCGCCCGGACTGCTTGAGCCACCTCGGGCTGGCGCGTGAGGCGGCGGCCGCGTTCGACGCGCCGGCTCGGTCGCCCGACCTCGGGCCGGTCGATCGTGTCTCGGCGGCGGCGGACACGACGGCGGCCGTGCGCATCGAGGACGCGGACGGGTGCCCGCGCTACGCGGGCCAGGTCGTGCGTGTGAAGGTCGGTCCGTCCCCCTCGTGGCTCGCCGATCGGCTCACCGCCGCCGGCGTCCGTCCGATCAACACCATCGTCGACGTCACCAACTACGTGATGCTCGAGCTCGGGCAGCCGATGCACGCCTTCGACTTTGCCACGCTGGCGGGTCGCGAGATCCGGGTGCGGCGCGCGCGGACCGGCGAACGCCTGCGCACCCTCGACGGTGAGATGCGGACGCTCGACGAGCGCACGCTGGTGATTGCCGACGCGGAGCGCGCGCAGGCGGTCGCGGGCGTGATGGGCGGCGCCGACTCGGAGGTGTCCGGCGCGACGAGGCTCGTGCTGCTCGAGAGCGCGTACTTCGATCCGAACTCGGTGCGCCGCGCCGGCCGGCAGCTCGGCCTGAAGACCGAGGCCTCGGCGCGCTTCGAGCGCGGCGCCGATCCGGCCGCCCAGGTGGCGGCCATCGAGCGGGCCTGCGTCCTGCTCGCGAAGATCGGCGCGGGCGAAGCCGTCGGTCCGGTCATCGACTGTCAGCCCGCGCCGCGCGCGGCGCGCGAGGTGACACTACGACGGTCGCGCATCGCGCGCATCCTCGGCTTCGAGGTGGGCGACACCGAGGTCGAACGCATCCTGCGGCGCCTCGGCTTCGAGCTGGCTCCGGCAACCGACGGCTGGCGCGTGACGGTGCCCACGTTTCGCGTCGACGTCACGCGCGAAATCGATCTGATTGAGGAAGCGGGCCGGCACGCCGGTTACGACCGCGTGCCCGCGACCTTCCCGAAGCTCACCCGTCTCGAAGCCGGGCTCGATTCGCGCATCGGCTGGGATCGGCTCGCGCGGCGTATCCTGACAGCCGTCGGCTTCTCCGAGTCGATGACCTTCGCGTTCATCGAGCGATCCGCGGCGGCCCCCTTCGGGCCCGACGCGGGCGAGCCGCCTGTCGCGATCGCCAACCCGCTGTCCGAGACATTCGCGGTGCTCCGGCCCTCGCTCCTGCCCGGGCTCCTCGACGCCGTCGTCCACAACCGCCGCCGCGAGCGGCACGACGTCCGTCTCTTCGAGACCGGTGCGTGCTTCTCGGCGCGCGACGCCGAAGCGAGGCGCGTCGGCTTCGCGTGGACTGGCGCGGCGCTGGCGGATCACTGGAGCGGGCGCGGGCGCTTGGTCGACTTCTTCGACGCCAAGGGCGTGGTCGAGGCCTTGTGCCAGGCGTTCGGCGTCACGGCCGACTTCGCGCCCCTCGAAGCGCCGCACCTCGTGCGCGGGCGTTCGGCCGCCGTGGCCGCTCGGACGCAAGCGTCCGGCCCAACGCAGGTCGCACTGGGTCTGGTCGGTCAGTTGATGCCGCGCGTCGCGTCGGCGCGCGGCTACACGGGCGCCGACGATATCTACGTCGCGGAGCTGGATCTGGCGGCGCTGGCGCGGCTTGGCGGCGCGGTCGAGGACGTGCGCGCGCAGGCGCTCGCGCGCCATCCCTCAGCCGTGCGAGACCTGTCGATCGAGGTCGACGACACCTTGCCCGCCGCCACCGTCCGTGGCACGATCCGTGGCGCCGCGCCCTCCACGCTCGCGAGCATCCAGGAGTTCGATCGATATCGCGGTGAAGGTGTGGCGGCCGGGCGCGTGAGCCTCTCGCTGCGCCTGACGTTCCGCGATCCGGAGCGCACGCTGACCGAAGCGGACGTGCAGCAGGCGATGGACACGATCGTCGCCGCGCTCGCTGCGGCGCACCGCGCCGTGCGGCGCTGACGATCTGGTATGATGCCGTCACCTTTGACCTGGACACCCTGATGGCCAAGACGACGTCACACGCGATCGATCTCGAGCCCATCGATCGCCTCGAAGAGAAAGTGCGGCTCCTGGTCAACACGATCGAGCGGCTGCGCGCCGAGCAGGCGCGCCTGGCCGACGACCACACGCGGCTCTCGCGCGAGCTCGACGCCGCGCGGGGGCGGCTGGCCGAGTCGGAAGGCTCGGCGTCGGAAATGACCACGCTGCGCGCCGAGCGCGACCAGGTGCGCGCACGCGTCGCCGAGATGCTCGAGCAGATCGAAGGCTTGCACCTCTGAGGCCAGGCCGGCCGGATCCGCGATCCCGGCCGCGAGTTCGCCATGGACCGCACCGTCTCGCGCGTGGTTTCGGTGGAGATCAACGGCCAGCACTACCCGATTCGCAGCACCCTCGACCCGGAGTACGTGGCGAGGCTCGCCGCGTACGTCGACGAGCGCATGCGCGCGGCGGCGATTGAGACCGCGTCCGGCGACACCGCGAGAATCGCGGTGCTTGCCGCGCTCAACATCGCCGACGAGTACTTTCGCTGCCGCGACGCGACGTCGAGCGAGAGCGGCCTGCTGCGCTCGCGCGCCGAAGCCATCGAGCGGTTGCTCGATCTGGCGCTCGCCGGCGACGCCTCCCCGGACCGCCCCTGACGCTCTGGTCCTGCGGCTTGCCCCCTGCGCGCAATCATTCTAAGATCGACACCGGGCCCTGCGGTGTCCGTGATGGTTCGGAGGCTCGTTTGAGCCAACGCTAACACCAAGAGAATTGCGAGCCCGCGCGGTGTGCATGCCTCTGTGAGAGGAAGCCTGAAGCGCGGAGTCCCCAGCGATTCCACCTGCGAGTGCAGGTTCATCCGACCTCCCCACACGGCATCGCGGGGCCCTTGTGCTCTCCACCACGATCGCATCGATCACCACGCGGGGTGCCGCCGGAGGCACACCATGAACTTCTACATCGGGCTGTTGGTGAATGTCGTCGTCACCTCGGTCGGGGCCGCCGCGGTCTACCTCTACTGGCTCGCCAACCGCAAACGCATCGCAGCCGAGACGACCGGCCGCGCTGAGGAACAGGCGCTCCGCATGCTGCGGGATGCCGAGCGCAACGCCGAATCACGCAAGAAGGAGGCGCTGCTCGAGGCGAAGGAGAAGGCGCACGAGATCCTGAGGGAGGCCGAGCGACAGAAGCACCAGCGCCTGCAGAAGGCGGACGCGCGCGAGCACGAGTTGTCCGAGCGCAGCCGCGCCGTCAGCGAGCGTCAGGCGGCGGCCGACCGTCTGGAGAAAGATCTCGGCGCGCGCGAGCGGACGCTCGGCGAGCGCGAACGCGCCATCGAGAAGGCCCGCGCCCGGGCCGAGGCACTCGTCGCCGAGCGGCAGCGCGAGCTGCAGCAGGTGGCCGGCCTCTCCGCCGACGAAGCCAAGGAACTGCTGCTCCGCCAGATCGAGACCGAGGCGCGAAGGGACGCCGCCAACCTGATCAAGCGGCTCGAGACCGAGGCGCGGGAGAACGCCGCGGCGCGCGCGAAACAGATCGTCACCGACGCCATCCAGCGCAGCGCCGCCGAGCACGCGATCGAGACAACGGTGTCGGTGGTCGATCTCCCGAACGACGAGATGAAGGGGCGCATCATCGGACGCGAGGGCCGCAACATCCGCGCCCTCGAGCTCGCCACGGGCGTCGAGCTCATCGTCGACGACACCCCGGGCGCCATCATCCTCTCGAGCTTCGATCCGTACCGGCGCGAGATCGCGCGCCAGGCCATCGAGCGGCTCGTCGCCGACGGACGCATCCATCCCGCGCGGATAGAGGAAGTCGTCGAAAAAGTGAAGGCCGAGCTCCAGGAAGCCGTGCTCAAGGAGGGCGAGGCCGCCGCGTTCGAGCTCGGGCTCTTCGACATGCACCCCGAGATCGTCCGGACGATGGGCCGGCTCAAGTTCCGGACCAGCTACGGTCAGAACGTGCTCGCCCACTCGAAGGAGGTCGCCTACCTCGCCGGCGTCATGGCGCGCGAAGTCGGGCTCGACGCACACGTCTCGGTGCGCGCAGCGTTCGTGCACGACATCGGCAAGGCGATCGACCGCGACGTGCAGGGTTCGCACGTCGAGCTCGGGATCGAGTTCCTGCGCAAACACGGCGAGAGCGATGCGGTCGTCAACGCCATGGCCGCCCACCACATGGACATCGACTGGCCGTCGCTCGAGGCCATGCTCGTGCAGGCCGCCGACGCGATCTCGGCGGCGCGACCCGGCGCGCGCCGCGACATCCTCGAGTCGTACGTGAAGCGGCTGGAGAAACTCGAGGGCATCGCCGACTCGTTCAAGGGCGTCGCCAAGTCGTTCGCGCTGCAGGCGGGACGCGAGATCCGCATCATGGTCGAGAGCGAGAAGATCAGCGACGAGGAAGCCATCTGGCTCTCGAAGGACATCGCGCGCCGCATCGAGAACGAGCTCGAATACCCCGGCCAAATCAAGGTCACCGTCATCCGCGAGACCCGGGCCGTCGACTATGCCCGGTAACGCCTGGGCGCCGGCATCCTCCCCGACGGTCGCGGATCTCGGTGAGCGCGCGATGCTCGAGCGCATCCGCGCGCGCGTGCCGCCGGCGCCCTCGTGGGTCTCGGTCGGCATCGGCGACGACGCCGCCGTCCTCGAACCCGCGCGGAACACCCTGGACGTCCTGACGACCGACGCCCTCATCGAAGGCGTCCACTTCGACCGCCGCTTCTCGACGGCGCGCGACGTGGGCTATCGCGCGCTCGCCGTCACCCTCAGTGACCTCGCCGCGATGGGCGCAGCCCCGCGTGTCGCGCTCCTGTCGCTCGGCCTGCCGCCTCGCCTGCCGATCGCCGATCTCGACGACCTGCTCGACGGATTCCTCGACGCCGCGGCGCCGCACGGCCTCGCGCTGGTGGGCGGCAACCTCACCGCCTCACCCGGGCCGCTCATCGTCGACGTGACCGCGACGGGCGCCGTTCGGCGGCGGCGTGTCTTGACGCGCGGCGGCGCGCGCGCGGGCGATGAGCTGTACGTGAGCGGCGGCATCGGCGCGGCCGCGGCCGGACTCGCGTGGCTGCGCGCGCAGGCCGATGGGCAGGGCTCGCTGACGGACGACCCTGACCTGAGCGCGTGCGCGGATCGCTACCGCCGGCCTGAGGCCCGAGTGCGCCTCGGCGTGCTCGCCGGACGGAATCGCGCCGCGAGCGCGTGCGTCGACGTGAGCGACGGTCTGGCCGACGCAGTCCGGCAGGTCTGCGCCGCGAGCCGCGTGGGCGCGGCGATCGAAGCGGCGTCGATTCCGGTCGACACCGGCGCCCGCCGCTGGTTTGAAGCACGAATGAAGGATCCGGTCGTGGCGGCGCTGACAGGAGGCGATGACTACGAGCTGCTCTTCGCGGTGCCTCGCCGCGCCCGCCGCCGATTCCTCGCGGTCACGCGGTGCGTCAAGGGTCTCACGGTGACGCGCATCGGCATGGTGACGGGAGACCCCGCGATCGTCCTGCGGCGCGGCGGCTCTGACGAACCCATGCCGGCTGGGTTCGCGCATTTCTAGGTAAGTTATTCATTTATAGTCACTTAGGTCGTATGACTAACGGCGTGATTGTCGTGGGATCGCCTGGCAGCCCCACGCGTGAAAGCTCTATACTGAAAGGGCCTTTCGAGGCCAATCCCCATGCTGGCGCGATCCTGGCGGCGGAGGACGCTGGTCACCGCAATCGCGGCAGTGGCTTTTGCGTTCCTGTATCAGGTCACGGCCTTCGACTCGCGGTACGCGGCGCGCCAAGCCGAGTTGCGCGAGGACAACGCGACCCCGACGCCGGGGGCGCGGCTTCGGTTCACGGCCACGGCCTACTGCAAGGGTACGACGACGGCCTCAGGCGTCGGGGTGCGGTCGGGGATAGCCGCCGCCGATCCGGCGTTGCTGCCGGGGGGATCGGTCATCCAGATCGACTCGCTGCCTGAGAAGTACAACGGCGTCTACACCATCCTCGACACCGGCCCGAAAGTGCAGGGCCGTCACATCGACGTCTACATGTGGAGCTGCTACGAGGCGCTGGACTTCGGCCGGCGGCCGGTCCGGCTGACAGTGCTCCGTCTGGGCTGGAGTCCCCGGGCGAGTTCTCCCGGTGTTGTGGGCCGCCTGTTCCACCAGCGCGAGGCAGACCGCGATGTGGCACGCCAGGCCGCGCCGCAGCCGCCTATGCCACCGGCCAGCCCCCCACAGCCCGCAGTCAAGTAGACCTTTGCGCGAGCTTCCTCAACCCGCCGGCTCGGCCAGCGGCAGCCCCGGCGCCGCCGGGCGACGCGCCCAGGCTTCCTGTTCCTGATACTGAAGCTGATAGAGCTTGTAGTAGATGCCACGCGCGGCGAGCAGCTCCTGGTGTGTGCCCGCTTCGCGCAACGCGCCTTTGTGCAGCACCAGGATCTTGTCCATGTCCTGGATGGTCGAGAGACGGTGTGCGATGGCGATGGTCGTGCGCCCGGCCATCAGGACGCGCAGCGCGTCGCGGATGAGGAGTTCCGTCTCGGTGTCGACGCTCGACGTCGCCTCGTCCAGCATGAGGATGCGCGGGTCGAACGCCAGCGCGCGCGCGAACGACAGAAGCTGCTTCTGCCCCACCGACAGGGTCGCGCCGCGCTCCGCCACGGGGCTCGCGAGTCCGTCCGGCAGCCGCTCGATGAACCGATCCGCGTGCACGGCGCGGGCGGCGCGCCACACCTCCTCGTCCGTCAGCTCGCGGCGCCCCAGGCGGACGTTGCCCCCGATCGTGCCCGAGAACAGGTGCACGTCCTGCAACACGAGGCTGAACAACCCGCGCAGCTCGTGCGGGTCCAGCTCCCTGATGTCGACGTCGTCGATGAGGATCCGGCCGCGCGTCACGTCATAGAACCGCAGCAGCAGGCTGCTGAGCGTGGACTTGCCCGCGCCGGTCGCCCCGACGATGCCGACGCGCTCGCCGGGCTCGACGGTGAACGACACATCGCGCAGCACGTAGTCGGCGCCGTTGTAGGCGAACCAGACGCGATCGAGCTCGATCCGCCGGCCGCCGTCGGCCGGCCGCCGCCGCGGCGCCGGCGGCGACGCGATCTCGACCGGCGTATCGAGCAGCGTGAAGATGCGCTCGGAAGCCGCCATCGCCGACTGCAGCACGTTGAACTTCTCCGACAGATCGCTGATCGGCCGGAAGAACCGCTGCGAGTACTGCAGGAACGCGACGAGCGACCCGAGCGTCAGGGCGTCGGCGACCACGCGTCCGCCGCCGAACCAGATGATCAGCGCCGAGGCCAGCGCGCCGACGATTTCGACCGCCGGATAGAAGACGGCGTAGTAGAAGATCGACTCGACGTTCGCGTCGCGGTGCCTGGCGTTGATCTCGTCGAAATGGGCGAAACTCTTCGCCTCGCGGCGGAAGAGCTGCACCGTCGCCATGCCGGTGATGTGCTCCTGGAGGAAGGCGTTGATGCGCGCGACCCAGAGGCGCACCGTGCGGTACGACTCCCGCACGTGGCGACGGAACCACTGGGTGATCAGAAAGATGAGGGGCAGCACCGAGAAGGTGACGAGGGCCAGCCGCCAGTTCATGCTGACGAGCACGACCATGATGCCCGCCAGCGTGAAGAGATCCCCGAACACCGACACCACGCCAGCGGTGAACAGGTCGTTCAGGACGTCGACGTCTGTCGTCACGCGCGTCATCAGCCGGCCGACGGGATTGCGATCGAAGAACCGGACGTCGAGCTGCTGCAGCCGCCCGTAGATCTCGCGTCGCAGGTCGAACATGATCCGCTGGCCGGTCATCTGCATCGTCCAGGTCTGGACGAACTCGAGCCCGAAGGAACCGACCAGGATGCACAGGAACGCCAGCGCGATGCGGTTGAGCCCTGCGAGATCGCCCGTGGCGATGTGCTCGTCGATGGCGAGCTTGATCAGGTACGGCTGGGCAAGCTGCAGCGCGGCTTGCGAGACGATGGCGACAAACGCCACGAACACAGAGACGCGGTAGCGGCGCAGGTAGCCCAGCAGCCGCCGCATCAGCCGCGCGTCGTACGCCTGACCGATGACGTCTTCGTCGTGGGTCATTGAGGAATTGAGAGTTGAGAGTTGAGAGTTGAGAGTTGAGTTGAGAGTTGAGGGCCGAGGAATGTGAGAAATCAGGCGAAGGCCCGCGTCAGGTCATTCCTGAGTTCTCACTTCTCACTTCTCACTTCTCAATTCTCACGATTCCGCCAGTTCCTCCTCCAGCAACTGCTTCCGATACAAGTCCGCATAGAGCCCGTCTTGCGCCACGAGCTCGTCGTGCGTGCCCCGCTCGACGATGCGCCCGTTGTCGAGCACCAGGATCTGGTCCGCGCCACGAACGGTCGAGATGCGGTGCGCGACGATGAGGCACGTCCGCTGGCGCATCACACCTCTCAGGCGCGAGAGGATCTCGCCCTCGGTGTAGGTGTCCACGGCCGACAGCGCATCGTCCAGGATCAAGATGCGCGGGTCCGCCATGATGGCCCTCGCGAGCGCCGTCCGCTGCTTCTGGCCACCCGAGAGCGTGATGCCCCGTTCGCCCACAAGCGTGTCGAAGCCTTTCGGGAAATCCGCGAGATCCTTGTCGAGACGCGCAATCGACGCCGCCCGGTGCACAGCGTCGGCCGCATCAGTGGCCACATCGGCGCCGCCGTTTTCAGCGTGGGAACCACCTTCAGCCGGCCAATCGTCCCTGTGAGGGCTGGCTTTGGCCGGCGGTTCCTTCCTGTGGGGGCCGGCTTCAGCCGGTGACTCCTCTTCTTCGTGGGGGCCGGCTTCAGCC
>CAYHSN010000051.1:11073-12503 GCA_964359235.1 uncultured Vicinamibacterales bacterium
GGGGGCCGGCTTCAGCCGGTGACTCCTCTTCTTCGTGGGGGCCGGCTTCAGCCGGTGACTCCTCTTCTTCGTGGGGGCCGGCTTCAGCCGGCCCGATCCCGCGCACGCCGTCGGCGCCGAACGCGATGTTCTCGCCAATCCTCTCCGAGAACAGGAACGGCTCCTGCGGCACCATGCCAATGGCGCCGCGCAGCGTCGCGAGCGGCCACTCGCGCACGTCGACGCCGTCGACGAAGACCGTGCCCGGCGGCGGATCGAACAACCGCGGCAGCAGATTCAGCAGCGTGGACTTGCCGGACCCGGTGGGTCCGACGAGCGCGACGGTCTGGCCCGGCTCGACCTTGAACGAGATGTGTTCGAGCACCGGCTGCCCGTCGTAGGCGAACGACAGATCGCGCACCTCGATCGCGCCGTCGATTCGGCGGCCGGCCAGCTCCGGCTGCGCAGCCGCGTCGGTGATCGCCGGCGTCGCGTCGAGCACCTCCAGCATCCGCTTCCACGACGCCATGCCGCGCTGCAGCATGTTGGTGACCCACCCGAACGCGATCATCGGCCAGCTCAGCATCGTCAGATACGCGTTGAACGCGACGAACTCGCCCACCGTCATCCGCCCTTCGATCACCGAGCGGCTGCCGAGCCACAGCACGAGCAACGCGCCAAGGCCCAGAAAGAACGTCATGCTCGGATAGAAGAACCCCTGGAGACGGATGAGGCCACGGCTGCGCGCGACGTACTCCAGGTTCGCCTCGCGGAAGCGCTGTGCCTCGAACGCCTCTTGCCGGTAGGCCCGGACAACCCGTACGCCCGCAAGCGCCTCTTGCACGACCGCGCTCAGATCCGCGAGCTGCGCCTGGATGCCGTCGAAGCGGCGATGGATGGCCGTGCCAAAGTAGCGGACCGAAATCGACACGAACGGCAGCGGGATGAGCGCGATGAGCGTCAGCCTGGGGTCGATGGACAGCATCAGGATGATGGCGATCACAAAGACGACGCCGGTGTTGACCGAGTACATCACCGCCGGGCCGATCATCATGCGCACCGCGTTCAGGTCGTTCGTCGCGCGCGACATCAGGTCGCCCGTGCGCCGCGCCTGGAAGTACGCGACGGGCATCGTCTGGAGCTTCGCGTAGAAGTCGTTGCGCAGGTCGTACTCGATCTCCCGCGACACGCCGATGATGATCCGGCGCATGAGGAACCGGAACAGACCACCGCCGAGGCCCACGCCCAGCAGGAGCGACGCGTACACGCCCAGCTTGGCGCGCGTGACGCCCTGGTGCAGATCGTCAACGGCGAACTTGAGAATCCATGGTGACAGGAGCGCGATGAACGTCGTGACCAGCACGCACGCGAGCCCGAGTGCAAAGCGGCGACGGTATCTGAGGGCGTACGGCAGCAGCCGGCGGAACGCTGGACCCATTCAAGGCAGTATA
>CAYHSN010000052.1:0-7365 GCA_964359235.1 uncultured Vicinamibacterales bacterium
GAGGTCGCTGGCGTGATGTAGTCGGGCGAGTCGGTGCCGAGGATGATGAGGTCGACGTCCTCTGGCCGGCGCCCGGCGCGTTCGAGTGCGAGCGTCGCCGCCGGCAGCGCCACGTCGGACGTGGACCAGGCGTCGGGTGCGCGCCAGCGGGAGCGGATGCCGCTCGACGCTTCCATCTTGTCGACGAACTCCGGGAAGCGCGCGTCGAACCGCTGACGCAGGGTGTCGTTGCTGACCTCGATCTCCGGCAAATACCGCGCGGTCGAGACGAGACGGGCGTGGCGAGGCATGCGGACCTTCGCAGTCGTAGCGCAGGCCTTCAGGCCTGCATCCTATGTTCCCACCACCAGCCCGCCGTCCACCGACAGCGTCGTGCCGTGGACGAAGCTCGCCTGGTTCGACGCGAGCCACACGTACGCGTCGGCGATGTCGCGCGGCTCGCCCATCCGCCCGAGCGGCGTGTGCCCCACCATCTGGTCGAGGATCTTCTGCGGCATCGACCGCAGGATCTCCGTGGCGATGAAACCAGGCGCGACGGCGTTCACGCGAATGCCGTAGCGGCCCAGCTCGCGCGCCCACGTCCGCGTCATGTTGATGACGGCGGCTTTGGTGGCCGCGTAGTTGGTTTGTCCGAAGTTGCCGTAGAGCCCGACGACGGAGGAGGCGTTGAGGATGACGCCGCCGCCGGCGCGGATCATGTGCGGCGCGACCGCGCGGCCGCAGTAGAAGACAGCCTTCAGGTTGACGTTGATGACCGCGTCGAACGTCTCGTCGGTCATGACCGAGGCGACGGCGCCGTCCTTCCACTTGACGAGTTGCGCGTCGCGGACGATGCCGGCGTTGTTCACGAGCACGTCGATCCGGCCCCAGCGATCGATCACGGCCTGGACGGCCGCCTCGACCGCATTCGGGTCGGCCACGTCGACACGCGCGAAGTACCCCTCGCCGCCGGCCGCGCGGAGCTCGTTCATCACCGCGGCCGCGTCATCGTCGTTGACGTCCCACGCGGCCACCACGGCGCCTTCTTCCGCGAAGCGGACGGCAGTGGCGCGGCCAATACCGGCGGCCGCGCCCGTCACGATCACGATCTTCTGTCTCAGTCCCGTCTCAATCACGGGGTGCCTTCCTGTGTCGGTACCGAGTCAGCCGAGGTCACCGCGGAGCTACGGAGAGATCAACCGCGGAGGCCGCAGAGACCACCCGGGGGGCAACCGCGGAGGCCGCAGAGACGACCGAAGCGCTTGACCGTGGAGACCGCGGAGATAGCAGAAATACTCGCATTCTCAGTGTCCTCCGTGACCTCTGCGGTCGTCACACCCGAAGTCCTCCGCGTGCTCTGCGGTCATTCCTCCGTGCCCTCCGTCCCTCCGCGGTAGGCCTCCCTCGCTCCGTAGATCAGAACGTCACGCGTACCCCGAGCTGCGCCTCGAAGGGTGGCAGCGTGGCCGTGTACTGCTTGAAGCGCGGGTTGGGAACCGCGGGGAGCGCCGGATTCGCCAGCGTCGGTCCGCTCAGGAACTCGCCGTTCAAGAGCGCGTTCACGTCGTAGTTGGTCCGGTTGAACAGGTTGAACGCCTCGGCGATGAGATCGGCCTTGACGCGCTCACCGAGCGGCAGCCCGTAGGTGACCCGCAGGTTGACCGACGCGAAGCTCGGCCCGTCTTCCGAGAACCGCTTCACGCCGGCCTGACGATCGGCGTTCTTGCCGTCGCCGTTGTAGTCGTAGCCGAGCCGGCGGTTCCACGGCTGCCCCGATCCGTAGTCGAAGATCGGCGCCACGGTGAGGTTGTAGGGCAGACGGAACACGCCCGATGCCACGAACCGGAACCGCTCGTCCGCCCGCGAGCGGCCGTACTCGGCTTCGATGTCGGACGGGTCGTTCGGATAGTCGGTCAGCGCCGGGCTGAAGTCGTCGTTGATGTTCTGCTTGTCGGCGACCGTGAGCGACGCCATCACGACGTGACCGCCCTTCAGCGTGCCGTTCACGCTCATGACGAACGCCTTGTACTCGGAGCGGCCCTCGTTCGTGTACGCGTTGATCTGGTTGAAGGCCGGGTTGATGCGGCCGCCGCGCGCGGCGTTGCCGCGGAAGTTGACGTCTCGGATGATGACCTCGTTGTCGCCTTTGACGTAGACGCCCTCGAAGTCGGCGAACAGGCCCGTGTTGCCGAGGCGGACCGTGTAGCCCGCGGTCACCTGCGTCGCTTGCGGACTGACGAGCTTGCTGTCGATCCGCGCGGCGTCCCGCGGCAGCGGCAGCCCTGTCGTCGTCGGGCTGGCGGCACTCAGCGTGAAGATGGGCAGGCCGATCAACAGGCCGTTCAGCCGCTGCTGAATGATGCGCCCGGTGAAGCCGTTCTGCTGCAGCTCGACGTGCGCCGGCACGAGCAGGTACCGGCCCGTGAACAGCCCGACGCCACCGCGGATCACCTGCTTGCCGTTGCCGGCGAGGTCCCACGAGAAGCCAGCGCGCGGCTGCAGGTTGTTGGTGTCGCGCCCGCGGGCGGTGGGCTGCAGCGGGCTCGTGAAGTCTGGGTTGTTCCCGGCCGTATCGAGGTCGTACCGCAACCCAAGGTTGACCGTGACCCTCGGCGACGGCTTCAGATCGGCCTGGGCGAACCCGGAGATGAGGTTGGTCTTGATGGTCGATTGACCCGAGCCCGACGTGCCCACGTAGAGGAGCGGCAGCAGCCGCGTGTCGGTCACGTAGATCATCAGGCCCTGCGGGTAGACCGGGAAGTTCCAGTCGTCCTTCACCCACTGCCACGCGCCGCCGAACTTCACCTCGGCCGCCCAGCGGCCGCTCCCGACGTGCGTGAAGAAGGTGTCGCGCAGCTCGACAATGTCGCCGGTGTCGGTCTGATCCCCGACGATGTTGGCGCCCGTGATGAGCGTGTTCCCGCTCGAGAAATACTCCGAGAGCGCCGTCGAGTTGTTCGGCTCGTCGAACTTCCGCCGGCCGACCTGGAACGAGAGCTGGTTGAGCGACGCGTTCGTCACCGTCCAGGCGTGAGTCAGGGTGAAGTTATAGTTGTCACGATTCAGCCCCATGCCACTGATCTCGTCGGCGAGACCGCCCACACGGAAGTTCTCCTGGCGGTAGCGCTCGTACACAAACTTGCCCCGCAGGCTGTGCTCGGCGCTGGCGCGATGATCGAGGCCGGCATAGAAGAGCGACTGGTCCACCGGGATCGTGATATCGGCCGCGCCCGACGCGTGCGCCCCGCCCGGGCGGAAGAGCGCGATGTTGTCCTCGTTGATCTGCTCGAAGGAGCCGAAGAAGTGCGTGCGGTCCTTGACGATGGGCCCGCCCACCGTGAAGCCGAACTGCTGCCGCGAGTAGTCGTTCTTCTTCGTCTCGAACTCGCTCTTGGCGCGCAGCGCATCGTCGCGGACGAACGCGAAGCCAGAGCCCTTGAACGCGTTGGTGCCCGACTTGGTCACGACCGACAAGGCGCCCCCGGCCGACCCGCCGATCTCCGTGTCGAAGCGGTTCGAGATGACGCGGAACTCGCTGATGGCGTCCTGGCTGAACCGCGCGCGCGCGAGGCCGAGCGTCGGGTCGGTGAAGTCCACGCCGTCGATCATGATCGTGGACTGGCTGGCGTTGCCGCCGGCGCCGATCACGGGCGCGTTGGTGATGAAGCGATACCCCCCGCGCTCGCGCTGCACGCCCGGCGCGAGATAGGCCAGACGCTGGAAGTCACGATCGGCGACGGGCAGCTCCTGGATCTGCTCCGGCACGATATTGGTGGACGAATCGGTCTTGAAGACGTCCACGAGCGGGACCTCGGCCACGACGTTGACCGTCTCGGCGAGCTGCGCGACCTTGAGCGTCACGTTCAGGCGCACCGTCTGCCCGACGCGCAGCGAGACGTTGTCCTGGACGACGGTCGTGAAGCCCTGGAGCTCGAACGTCACCTTGTAGAGGCCGGGCGGCACCGCCGGCACGCGCGCGGTCCCCTGCGGGCCGGTCACCGTCACACGCTCCCGGCCCGTTTCCGTGCTGACGATCTGCACGGTCACGCCGGGCAGCGCCCCGCCGCTCTGATCGACGACGACGACCTCGACCGTGCCGTCGGCGATCTGCGCCCACACCGGCGCCCCGACGAGCGCCAGCAGGATGCCGAGGACGGTCATCCGAATCCATTGCCTTGCCATTGCTGCCTCCCGGAGCGCCGAGCGGCGCTCCCGCGAACACCGGGGTGTTGCTTGTCCTTACTGAGGGTTGCGGAGCTTGATCGGTCCGGTCGGACACGCCGAAACAAACCGAACGGTCGTTATGTAACGTGCCATAGGATAGGCCCGTGTGACGGCAGTGTCAAGGGGGGAATTCGAGGGTGTCAACGCGATCTCCACGAATACCGCTCCGTGCAGGCTTGCCGCTGACGTTTGCCGTTCGGCTGGATCATCGCCGTTCGGCAGACTCACGCTTGCCGTTCGGCGGGCTGACGTTTGCCGTTCGGCCGGGTGCGCCGAACTCGACCGTGAAGGGTTTCCACGTGACGGGGTCGGTGCCGATCCCGTGCGTGGGGCTCACGACTTCGAGGCGTTCCGGCGTGACCTCGACGAGCAGGTAGCTGGCATCGCGGTCGGGCCAGAAGGCTTCCCAGCCTTCCTTCCAGCGCGTGCTCTTCTCCGCCTTGTCGTTGACGAGCCGCGCCCGGCCCAGCAGCGTGACGTATCCCTGCGACCGGACATCGAAGTAGTAGAGCGTGACGCGGGGGTCTTTCCGGATCTGCGCCACCTTCCGGCTTTTCGGATTCGTGGCGAACCACACGACCATCGTCTCATCCGGCGCGAAGGCGTCGATCGTCCTCGCCTGCGGCCAGCCGGCCTCGTCCACGGTGATCACGGCGCAGTAGCGCGCGGCCTGCATGATCTCGCGCGCCACGCCGAGCAGGCGCTCGCGCGGGGGCTGCTGGCTCTGGTCCGGCTGGGCGCCAATGCTCGCGGCGGCGACGAAGCACACAGCGAGCGTTGCCGCGATGTGCGCCGAACGCGCGAACGTTGTTCTGGCCATGGTCTTCCCTTTCTCCAGCCTGGCCGCCGGTCGCGCCAGCGGGTCACGCCGCGTACCGGAACACCGCCACGACGTGACACGCGGTCCCCATGAGCACCGACAGGTGCCAGACGAAATGGTAATACCGGACGCGGTCGGCCGCGAAGAACACGACGCCCGCGGTATACGCGAGCCCACCGGCCACCAGCCACAAGAGGCCCGGCAGGGGCAGGCGAAGCCAGATGGGCCGAATCGCAATCACCGCGAGCCACCCCATGCCCAGGTACAGGGTCACGGACAGCCGAGGGTGCCGAGTGCCCCGCACGGCCTTCAGGACCACGCCGAGGACGGCCAAGCCCCAGACGAGACCGAGGAGCGTCCAACCCCAGGCCCCACGCAGCACGCCGAGCGTGAACGGGGTGTAGGTTCCCGCGATGAGCAGGAAGATCGCGCCGTGATCGAGCACGCGAAACACGCGCTTGGCCCTGTTCTCGGGCAAGGCGTGATAGAGCGTCGAGGTCAGGTACAGCAGCACCACGGTTCCGGCGAAGACGCTCGCGCCGACAATCGCCGAAGCGCCACCGCGCCGGACGGCGGCCAGCACGAGGATCGGCATCGCGACCAGCGCCGCCAGAAGACCGAGTCCGTGGCTCACGCTGTTCGCGATCTCTTCTCCGGAAGACTGCCCGCGCCGGCGAGGTGAAAGCACGTCGTCCATCGGTCAGCTCAGATCTTGTTCCAGCCTTTCCTCTCCCTCAGCCGCGTGATGTGCGCCGTGTGACGTCAGCGCCAGCTTGAAGCGCACGTAGGCGTTCAGGTGACTGTCGGGCACGTGGTGCACGACCTGGCGGATCGTCCAGCCACCCTCGCGACACGGCGCTCATGCGAACTCCTTGAAGATGGCGACGGGCCCGACCTCATGCGGCTACGGCCGCTTCAAGCGCAATCGCCCCGACGGCCCTTCTTCCCGCGTTGTCATCGCGTAGCGGTCGCGGTCTCCACGCAGGGTCTCGAACAGATCCGCCGCGAAGACGCGGTTACCGATGTGCCACGAGTGCGAGAACGCGCCAATCTCAATCACCTGATCCTGAGCCCGAACGGCCGGGTCGCGCTCCATCACCTTGAAGTAGTCGGTGCAGTCGACGTTGACGGCCTTGGACGCGGCGTCGTCCGGCAGACCGATACGGCCCACCCGGGGCGCCATGCCGATGCGCTTGGCATTGGAGATCTTGAGCACCGAGTCGCAGTCGTTCGAATAGTTCGTCAGCCGGATGCAGTGCCGGTAGAGCGACTCGGTCGAGGAGTTCTGCGCGGACATCGAGCCCGACGAGACGTCAGCTCCGATGAACGCGATCTGGCTGACCAGCCACCCACTCTGCGCCAGACTGGCATCGTCGGCATCATCGAAGGCTTCTCGGACGACATAGGCGCCGGTGGAGTGTGCGAGCAGGTGGGTGTTGATCGTGCAGCCAGGCGTCTGCTCCTTCGCCAACACTCGGATGCCGTCGTCAACGAGCTGCATGGCGGTGTGTTTCGCGTCGTGGCGATCCTCGAGGTAATTGAGCGTCATGTCGGCGCTCGGCCAGTCGAATGAGACGATCGCCCCCTTGAAGCCAGCCGTCCGGAGGTCTTGCTGCAGTTGCCGGTGACGCTGCATGACGATGGCTTGGGAGTTGTTGTAGCCGTGGATGAAGATGAGCGCATCCCCGCGCTCGCCCCCGGTACGCTCGTCAACACCCCACACGGCCTGCTTGCGGAGCCGCTTCACCCAGACGTCGACCTTGACCGCGTGGGCGGGTGACGGCAGCTTGTCGTTCGGCACCTGCAGGAATAGGCTGGGGCCCGGCTCGGACACGAACCTGTTCTTCTCGACCTTCCGCGCACAAATCACGAAGTCGTCCATGAGATCACTCCATGCACATGACGCTGCTGCTCAACCAAGCGTGGGTATGGTCGGGACTTGTGACGCGATCGTAACACGACACCGGCCAACTCTCTCGCCTCAGAAGTCCACCGACTTCGCTCTCGCGAACTTCAGTGTGAGCGTATAGAGCCGCTCCTGGAACTGCCGCGCGGCGCTCACGTCGTTGCCACTCGCCCGTCGGCTTTGCGTCTTTTTAGAGTGGCTCGTAGTCGCCCCAGCGAGCGGTGATGCGCAACTCCGTCGCATCGGGCGGCACGAGGACGCTCACGTCTGCGCAGGTTCGTCAGGCCTCCCGCAAACGGCCTGCGACATACTTGTGGAGCAGACTCGCAATGAGCGTTTGATACGGCAGCCCCTCTTCGACGGCCCGCTTCTGGATCGCTTCGAGATCCTTCGTCGAGATGCGGATGTTGACCCGACGATCCTTCCTGACCGTGGC
>CAYHSN010000052.1:7465-12411 GCA_964359235.1 uncultured Vicinamibacterales bacterium
CCCCCAACACACGCCTGACCGGGATCAGTGGATCGTCGGCGGGTCCACGGATGACTCGACGGCGTCCTCGACCGCCGCCTCGCGCCGGCGCGCGGCGCGGCGCGCGCGCACGCGCAGCGCCGCAATGAGGGCGAGCATCGTGATGAACGAGTAAACCGCGCCGGGACTCGCGAGCCACGGCAGCCACACGACCCACGCCCGCCGGCGGTTCCAGAACGCGTCGCTCGCGTCCGCCACGCTCGTGCCGGTCACCTCCCGGAACGCTTCGTCGAACGACTCGCCGCCCGCCAGTGCGGCCAGCAGCCGCGCGGGCGCGCCGGGTCCGTCCTGTGCGATGAGATCCTGCACGAAGGCGCCCGCCACGCTGTAGGCGAGCGTCACCGACGCGCGCGACCCGTCGAAGAACCCGTCGAGATCGGCAATCGGCACGCGCCCGTGCCACGCGATCTCGTACACGAAGCGCGCCTGGTCGCCGAAGCCCCACGCGCGCTCGGCCACGAGCGCCACGCCCTCATGAAACCAGCGCGGCAGCGGACGTCCGCCCGCCGCGCGCGCGACGAGCACGTGCGCGACCTCGTGCTGCAGGAGCGCGTCGATCGAGTCGTGGGGATACGAAGGCGTGCGCGCGGGAAACAGGACGATGACGCCGGTCCAGCCGCGCGTGAAGCCGGCAATCCACGGCGCCGTCGTGCGCGCGATCGGCGAGTCCTCGGGCACGAGGAGCACGCGGATGGCAGGCCCGGAGCGTTCGAGCCCGACCAGACGGGCGACCGCGTCGAGCCGTGTGAAATCGAAGCGTTCGAGGCGGGCTTTGTCCGACGCGAGCGAGTCGGGCGCCTCGATCGCAAGGCGCGGGACGACGGGCTGGGCGCCGAGCGAACGAGCCGCGAGCTGGGCGCCGGCGGCGAGGATTGCGATCGACAGCGCGCGACAGAGGCTTCCCGTGCGCCCGGCCCCTCCTCGTTCCTCGTTCCTCGCCACTCGTTCCTATGCGATTCAGTAGATCCCCAACGCCAGCTTGGCCACGTCCGACATTCGCTCGCGATCCCACGGCGGATCCCACACCACGTCCACTTTGACGTCGGCGACGCCGGGAATCTGCCGGAGCTTATGCTCGACTTCGACCGGCAGCGTCTGCGCGGCGGGACACGCGGGCGCCGTCAGGGTCATGCGGATGCCGACGACGGCGCTCGCGTCGACGATGATGTCGTAAATTAGCCCGAGCTCGTAGATGTTGACCGGGATCTCGGGATCGTAGACGGTCGCCAGCGCCTCGATGACGTGCGGCTTGATCTCGAGCGTCTTGAGAGGATCGCTCGTCATGGCGGCAGTGGCCTCTCCCGGAGTCCCTGAGGGACCCGGCGGGTTATCGGCGTCGGTGAGAAAAGGAAGCGGCTTCATGGCTACAGACTTCAGGCTCCGGGCTCCGCGCTCCGGCTTCGGGCGGTTCCTTCCTGTCTTCGTGCCTTCGTGCCTTCGTGCCTTCGTGGCCAGTACGTGATCTTGATTGCAGCGTGACAGTGGACCGGGCCCGAAGCCCGAAGCCCACAGCCTGTTTCGATCACTCCGTCGTCACCACGTTGTCTTTTGCCTCGAGCGCCGCGCGCAGCGTGTGCCACGCGAGGCTCGCGCACTTGATGCGCACCGGGAACTCGCGCACGCCCGCGAGCACGACCAGCTTGCCGAGGTCCGCGAAGTCCTCCGCGGCGTCCGGCGCGAGCGTCACCATGTGGTGGAAGCGCTCGAAGAGCGACTCGGCTTCTGCGACGGACTTGCCCTTCACGGTGTCGGTCATGAGCGACGCCGAGGCCTTCGAGATCGCGCAGCCCGATCCCAGGAAGCTCGCGTCGCGAATCACGTCGCCGTCGACCTTGAGAAAGAGCGTCAGGCGATCGCCGCAGAGCGGGTTGAACCCCTCGGCTTTGTGGTTCGCCTCGGCCAGCGCGCGGAAGTTCCGCGGGCGCCGGTTGTGGTCGAGAATGACCTCCTGGTACAGCTCGCGCAGGTCCGACATCAGGCGAACACCTCGTGCACCTTGCGGAGCGCCCCGACCAGCGCATCGACCTCGGCGTATGTGTTGTAGAGCGCGAAGGAGGCGCGCGCCGTCGCCGGGACGCCGAACCGGTGCATCAGGGGCTGGCAGCAGTGGTGCCCCGTCCGGATGGCGACGCCTTCCTGGTCCAGGATGGTTCCGATGTCGTGCGGGTGCACCTCGTCCAGCACGAACGAGATGACGCCGCTCTTCTCGGCCGCTGTTCCGACGACGCGGAGACCCTTCACACAGGTCAGAGCCTCGGTGGCGTACTCGAGCAGGCCGTGCTCGTAGGCGCCCATGGCCGCCAGATCGATCCGCCGCAGGTAGTCGATCGCCGCGCGAAGGCCGATGGCGCCGGCGATGTTCGGCGTGCCCGCCTCGAATTTGTGCGGCACGTCGTTGTAGGTCGTGCGCTCGAACGTGACGGACCGGATCATGTCGCCGCCGCCCTGATACGGCGGCATCGCCTCGAGCAGCGCCTGTCGGCCGTAGAGCACGCCGATGCCGGTCGGGCCGAACACCTTGTGCCCCGAGAACGCGTAGAAGTCGCAGCCGATCGCCTGGACGTCGACCGGCATGTGCGCCACGGCCTGCGCGCCGTCCACGAGCACGGGCACACCGGCGCCATGCGCCAGCTCGACGATCCGCCGAACGGGATTCACCGTCCCGAGCGCGTTCGAGACGTGCACCACGGAGACGAGCTTGGTGCGAGGCCCGAGCCGGCGCTCGAACGCGTCGAGGTCCAGCTCGCCCCGATCGCTCACGGGGATGACCCGAAGGCGGGCGCCCCGTTCCTCGCACAGCATCTGCCAGGGCACGATGTTCGAGTGGTGCTCCATCTCGGAGAGCACGATCTCGTCGCCGGCCCCGACCTGCTGCCGTCCGAACGAGTGGGCAACCAGGTTGATGGCTTCCGTCGTGCCGCGGACGAAGACGATCTCCCGCGGATCCGGCGCGTTCAGCAGGCGCTGCACGGCCCGGCGCGCGTCCTCGAAGGCCGCCGTCGCCAGCTCGCTCAGAAAGTGCACGCCGCGGTGGATGTTGGCGTTCTCCTGGCCGTACACGCGGGCGAGCGAATCGATGACCGCCTGCGGCTTCTGCGTCGTGGCCGCGTTATCGAGATAGACCAGCCGCCGGCCACGCACGAGTTCGCGCAGGATGGGAAAATCGGCCCGAAGGCGCTCGACGTCGAAGGGCGCCCGCCAGACCGCCGGTACCGGTACGGCCCCGTTCATGGCGACGACTCGTTCGGCAAGAGCGCCAGCATCGCCGCTTCGAGCTGCGCCCGCAGCGGCTCGATTCGAATGCGGCCCAGCATGTCGCCCGCAAACGCCTGAATCAGGATCGCGCGCGCCTGCGCCAGATCCAGCCCGCGCGAGCGCAGGTAAAAGATCGCATCCTCGTCGAGCTGTCCCACCGCCGCCCCGTGCGTGCACTTCACATCGTCGGCGAAGATCTCGAGCTGCGGCTTCGTGTTGATTTGCGCCTCGTCCGAGAGCACGAGCGCCCGGTTGGTCTGCTTCGCGTCGGTCTTCTGCGCGTCGGGGCGCACGAGAATCTTGCCGTTGAAGACCCCCTGCGCCTGCCCGGCGAGAATGCCCTTGTAGACTTCGTGACTGTCGCAGTGCGGCTTCGCGTGATCGATCGTCGTGTGGTTGTCCACGAGTTGCCGGCCGTCGGCGATGTACAGACCGTTCAGCGTGCACTCGCCGCCCTCGCCGTCGAGCACCGCGACGACGTCGTTGCGCGTCAGGGCGCCGCCCAGGGCGATGGAGTGCGTCGTGAAGCCGGCGCTGCGGCCGAGGTGCACGTGCAGGCCGCCGATGTGGAAGCCCCGCAGGCTCTCGCGCTGCACCTTGTAGTGATCGACGACCGCGTGCTGGCCGACGACCACCTCGCTCACGGCGTTCGAGAAGTAGACCTCGTCGCCAAGACCGGCGTAGCTTTCCACGATGCGCACCTGGCTGTTCTCGTTCGCAACGATGAGCGCGCGCGGATACGCGACGGCCGGCCGATCCGGCGCCGTCGCGATGAAGAGCAGGTGCAGCGGCCGCTCGACGACCTGGTTGGCCGGCACCAGCACGAAGGCGCCATCCTCGAAGAGCGCGGTGTTGAGCGCGGCGAACGCGTGGTGCTCGACGGCCGCAAGGCGCGCCAGGTGCGGCTCGACGAGCTCCGGGTCGGAGGCGAGCACCGCGCGCAGGCTCGTGAGCCGCACGCCGTCCGGCAACGCGCCTGGCGCCGAGAGCTCCGGCGCGTACCGGCCGTTCACGAAGACGATCGCGGCGGCGTCGGGACCAGTCATGGACAGCCGCGCAACGTCGGCTGCCGACACGCGGGCCGCGCCGTCGGCGGCGCGCTCGAACGCCCGCTCGGCGATCGGCGCGACGCTCGTGAACCGCCACTCTTCATCACGCGTGGTCGGGAAGCCCAGCGCGGCAAACCGCGCGGCGGCGCGCTCGCGGATGCGGCGCAGCCACGCGGGCCCCGCCTCCTCCGACCGCCCGAAGCGCTCGAAGGCCGCCAGGTAGGGATCCCTGGTCTTGCGCTGTTCGACGACCGAAATCATTGATCGCTCCTACGCCCGCGCGTTCGCGCCGGCCGGCTCGGTCTCGAGCCAGCCGTACCCCTTGTCCTCGAGCTCGAGCGCGAGTTCCTTGCCGCCCGACCGGACGATGCGGCCGTCGGAGAGCACGTGCACGAAGTCGGGGACGATGTAGTTCAGCAGCCGCTGGTAGTGGGTCACGACGATGATGGCTCGCTCGGGGCTGCGCAGCGCGTTGACGCCGCCCGCCACGGTCTTGAGCGCGTCGATGTCGAGGCCCGAGTCGGTCTCGTCGAGCACCGCGAGCTTCGGCTCGAGCACGGCCATGTGGAAGATCTCGTTGCGCTTCTTCTCGCCGCCCGAGAA
>CAYHSN010000053.1:0-4251 GCA_964359235.1 uncultured Vicinamibacterales bacterium
TCGCCGCCCGGCGAACACCGCGCAAGGTACGAGAACCAGCCACGAAGGCACGAAGGATTAGCGACCGAGAGACGACGAGAACGGCATGAGATGCGGTTTCGGTGGGCACGCTTTTTCGTGCCTTCGTGTCTTCGTGGCTCACGTCCTCGTGGCACACGTCTCAGACCTCTGCCACAGGCGTGGATCCGATCGCAGCGTGACAGCGTGACACGCCTGAAGCCCGCAGCCGGAAGCCTGCAGCCTGTCAGTACCACCCCCACCTGTCCGCCGCCTCGACCAGCGCCCGGATGTTCTCGGGCGGCGCATGCGGCGCCACCGAGCAGGCGGTCGACAGAATGTAGCCGCCGCCGGGCATCGCGATCGCCAGCCGTCGTCTCGCGTCTTCGCGGCACTGGTCCGGCGTCCCGCGCAGGACGGTGTTCACCGGATCGACGTTGCCCTTGAGAAACACCCGGCCGCCGACACGTTGCTTCGCGTCCCCGAGATCGACATCGCCGAGCGGTGGCGGATCGAGCGTGTCGATCCCGTTGGTGCCTGTTTCCTCCAGCAGCTCGAGCCGATCGCCGAGCAGGCCGCACGTGTGCGTGTAGACCGGCACGTCCGGATGCGCGGCCCTGAACGCCGCGATGATGCGTTGCTCGGCCGGCAGCACGAACTGACGGTAGTCGCGCGGCGAAATGAACCCGCCGCCGGCGTACGCGCTCGAGATGAGCAGGGCGTCGGCGCCCGCTCGCGCGTGGCCGTCCATCAGCTCCTCGGTGCCGCGGCACAGGGCGCCGAGACACGCCTTCACTTTCCCCGCATCGCGCCGCAACGCGAGCATCGCCTCGCTCACGCCGATCAGCTCGACGAACTGACTGAACGGCGAGAAGACCTCGGCGTGGACACTCACGTCGGGGCAACGCGAACGCACCAGCGTCAACGTGTCCCAGTGCCAGGGCGGGAAGAACCCGGACGGGACTGGGGGCTCGGGACTCGGGACTCGGGATGGGAGCCCATGCGCCAAGCCTTCGGTGCCCCTCACCGGGACGGGCGCGGCGACGCCGGAGAAGCCCCACGAGTACGGATAGGTGACACCCGACAGATCGTATGGCTCGATGTAGTAGAGCCGCTCGGGATCGACGTTTGCGAACGTTGGCAGCGGGCTCGTCCGGCCATCCGGCAGGAATACATGCGGGTTGTCGTCGGGCGGCGCGACCGTGATCCACCCGTTCGTCCAGACGACATGGCGGGCCCGGTCCGCCTGGCGGATCTCGGCGATGTACGATCGCCAGTCGGGATCGCGCCCGGGAAGATTCACCAGGATGCCGTCGAATCCGTAGCGCTGCTGCAGGTGAATCAGCGTCTCGGCGAAGGCCTCCGTGTCGTGCCAGACGACGATCTCGTCGCGTTCGCCGTGCAGGAAGTAGTGCCCCAGCGCGAGCTGGCACATGACCGGCACGCGGTCGGGTGTGCCGTGCCGCATCGCGATGGACATCCGTTCGCGGGGAGTCACGGTCAGGCTTCCGGCTTCCGGCTTCAGGCTTCGGGCTTCGGGCTCCCGACTACCGGCCCGCCACGTCGACTTCGCTCTCACGGAATCACGAGGACACGTAGAATACACGAAGAACCGGCCAAGCCTCTTCGTGCCTTCGTGGCTTCGTGCCTTCGTGCCTTCGTGCCTTCGTGGCCAATTCGTGACCCCGATCGCAGTGTAACAGCGCGACAGGCCCGGAGCCGGCGGCCTGCAGCCCGCGGGCCATTCGTCGTATCATCTGGTTCGCCCGCCGCCGTTTGTGTGACCCGCTTCCGCTAGGAGGAACGCCATGCGTCGCGCGCTCATCGCGCTTCTCGTCGTCTCCCTGGTCCCGGCCACGGCCCTCGCCCAGAAGCGTGGCCTGCTGCCGGCCGACTATTACAAAGAAGTCACAGTCGGCGACACCGCCGTCTCGCCCGACGGCGCCCTCGTCGCCTTCACCGTCACGACCATCGTCGAGAAGGACAACAAGCGGCATCGCGAGATCTGGATGGCGCGGCTGAAAGGCGGCGCGCCCGACGGCACGCCGTTCCGCTTTACCGATCCCACGCAGGAGTCCTCGGGGCCGCGCTGGTCGCCCGACGGCCAGACGCTCGCCTTCACGTCGCGCCGCGGGAAGGACACCAACAGCATCTGGTTCGCGCGTGTGACGGCGCCCGGCGGCGAGGCGTACCACATCCCCGGCGTGACGGGCTCGCCCCTCTGGTCGCCCGACGGCAAGTGGATCGCCTTCACGAAAGCGCCCGGCGAAGACGATGAAGACAGCGAGAAGAAAGAGGATTCGCGCGAGGGCTGGATCGCGCCCGACTCGATCAGCAAGACACTCGACGCCAAGCGCTTCGACGGCCGTGTCGTCACGTCGACGCGGCTGAAGCGCGACGGCACGCTGCAGTTCATGCCGCACCCGTCGATCCGGAAGAAAACACAGCTTCACGTCGTCGCGGCCGAAGGCGGCGTCGCGAAGCAGATCACGAGCCTCCCCTTCGACGTCGGCGGCGTCGAGTGGTCGGCCGACGGCCACCTGCTCTTCTTCACGGGCGACGAAAAACAGGACGACGAGTACAACGACGATCAGACGTCGGACATCTACGCCATCGCGCGCGACGGCGGCGATCCGAAGAAGCTCACGGCGAATCCGGGCGGCGAGCGCGCGCCGGTCGTCTCGCCTGCTGGATCGAAACTCGCCTACCTCTTCACGAAGGATCGTGGCGCCGAAACCGACGTGATGGTCGTGGATCTCAACCCGGACGGGAGGTTCAGGGGCCAGCCGAGCAACCTCACCCCCACGTGGGATCTGCAGCCGGGCTCGCCCGAGTGGACACCGGACGGGAACGCGCTGCGGTTCGAGACCGGCATCGGCGGCAGCCGGCACGTGTTCGAGCTGTCGCTCGCGGGTCAGGTGCGGCAGGTCACGCACGGCGATCGCCAGCTCGGATCGGTCGCGACGAACAAGGACGGATCGGTGATGGCCTACACGGTCAGCACGCAGATGTTCCCGCCGGAGCTGTTCGCCTCGCGCGCTGACGGCGGCGGCGAGCAGCGCCTGACCTCGTTCAACGACGCCTGGCTCGCCGAGATCGACCTCGTGCCGCACGAGCGGCTCACCTGGAAGGTGAAGGACGGGTCGACGATCGAGGGCTGGCTCGTGAAGCCGGTCGGCTACACGCCAGGCAGGAAGTACCCGCTCGCGCTCAAGATCCACGGCGGGCCGCACGGCGCGTACGGCAACACGTGGTTCAGCACGTTCAACATCCTGTCGGCGTCGGGCATGTTCGTGCTCTACCCCAACCCGCGCGGCTCGACCGGCTACGGCCACACGTTCATCTACGCCACGCGCGGCAAGTGGGGCGAGATGGACAGCGAGGACTTCCTCACCGGCATCGACACGGCGATGAAGAAGTACCCCGACATCGACGGCGAGCGCCTCGGCGTCTCGGGCGGCAGCTACGGCGGGTTCATGACGAACTGGCTCACCGCGACGACGAAGCGGTTCGCGGCGGCGGTGACCAGCCGGTCGATCGCCAACTGGGAGAGCTGGTACGGCAACTCCGACGCGCAGGGTCTGACCGAATACGAGTTCCTCGGCAAACCCTGGGAGCAGCGCGAGATCTATCGCCGCCTCTCGCCGATCTCGTACGTCGAGAACGTGACGGCGCCGACGCTCATCATCTCCGGCGACAACGACTACCGCACGCCCATCACCGAGAACGAGCAGTGGTTCATGGCGCTGAAGAAGCGGAAGATCCCGGTCGAGGAGGTGCGCTACCCGCGCTCGTCGCACGGCGTGTCACGCACCGGTGAGCCGTGGCTGCTCGTCGACCGGCTGGAGCGGATCCGGAGCTGGTTCGTGTACTGGCTCATCGAGCATCCGGCGAAGACGACGACGGCGGAGGCGCGGTAGGCTTCGCCGCAGAGAGCCGACAGGCTTCAGGCTGCGGGCTACAGCCCTGTCACGGCGTCACGCTGCGATTGTGTCCACGATAACAAGCCACGAAGGCACGAAGGACACGAAGGCATCTTCAGCGGTGGCTGACCCAGGCTCTTTTGGCGTCGCGAGAGCGGTCTGCGTGGCCGTCGTAGCGCCGGACTTCAGTCCGGCCTCGCGTTTCAGGCGGAACGCCCGGTCGCATAGGTCTCCGACCTGTATCGCTGGCGAGCGCCCCGCGGGCCCCCCCCCCCCGCGCCCCGGCGCACCACCCCCCCCCCCCGGTGGTGGGGGTTAGCAGGCCCACCCC
>CAYHSN010000053.1:4261-5656 GCA_964359235.1 uncultured Vicinamibacterales bacterium
CCGGCTGCCCACGCAGCCGGGCGCACGTCAGCAGACCGCCCCCTGCCTGTTGGTGGGCTATCGCAGCACAACCCCCGCCTGGTAGCGAACTCCGTCCGGCAGTTCGATGGTGATGATGTAGGTGCCGACGGCGAGGTCCGCCGTGCTCAGGTTGTACACCCACTGCCCATCGGAGAATCGGAACGTGAGGCCCGAATCGTTGGACGAGCTCTGAGAACGGTCCGGTCCATGTGTAGGTCAACCCGTCGCCGTCTGGATCGTAGGAGGCCAACCCGTTCAGAGAAACCTGGGTCCCGGCGACGCTGGCACACTCCATCGGTGGGACAGGCTCTGCGACCGCGACCGGCGCGTGGTTCGGCAACTCCATCTCCACGCGGTCGAAATACCCGTATACGTTGAGGGCGCCTGAGTGTTGTGAATTCCATAAACACCTCCTGCGGCGAACCGGGAATCGGGTCCGCGCGTTCCGAGTAAGAGACTGCTGACGATGGAAGGAATAGGAGAGCGTGGCTGACGACAGCAAGCGCCATATTGCGTCACAGACCATGCGACGTAGTTTGGCGTGGGGGGGGGCAGCGGATTGGAAGAGCGGGAATCGCGACCGAGACCGGTAAGGTCAAGGCCGAGTGAATCCGTAACCCACCGGCTGAAGCAGTAACTCGTCCCCGGCGCGACCCACCGCGCGGCGACTGCTACCGGTCGAATCGAGGAAGCGACCCTGGCGCCCTGCGAACAACCGTCCAGGTAGGCTCGTTCCCCTGAATGGTGTCCTCAGTCATGCGGATTGGACGGCTCGAGCAACGTTCACCCGGTGCCGGCACGTCGATCCGCCAGAGGGCGTGCGGACCGATCGCTCGCTGGAGCACGAGCTGCGTCCCACCCGGCGACCACTCCGGCATGGTCCATCCAGACTGGCACGTGACGCGAGTCGGCAGCCTGCCGTCCGCCTGAGCGACGTACACGTCGCCGTCATCGCTGTGCCGGTAGGTTACGTACGCGATGCGACGTCCATCCGGCAAGTAGGATGGATGAAAGGCGCCACAGCAGCCGTGCGGAATGACCTGCGACTCGTGCCCCCCCGGAACGCTCAGGCTCCACACCGCAAACGGGTGCAGACCCCCAAGAGCCAGCCACGCACTTTTCGCCGCCTTCACGGCCTCAGTATAGGCAAACCGCGCTGGCGCGCCACTCGGACGCGGTCCTGGCCGCCGACGAACCGAATCACGAGCCCGACTCGGCCCTTCGTACTCCCTGACACGGATCTGGCGCGTCGCTCCGTCACGGGATAGGATCGGCAGCCGTATGACCCCAACGGCCCCCGGCATCGTCATCCTCAGGGACCGAATCGCAGCCGAGGAGCTCTCTCGCCTGGTGAAGCTCTACTTCGAGGACATG
>CAYHSN010000053.1:5756-12207 GCA_964359235.1 uncultured Vicinamibacterales bacterium
AGCGGATCCGAAGCATCACGTTCGATCTGATCGGCGCCGGGGAGAAGCTGCCATGACTCAGCATGCCGGCCTGTCGGCGGAACGGTGGGCGGCGTTCTCTCTGGATCAGCAGATCCTGATGATCGCCAACGAGATGAATCGAGCGGCCGGGCTCGCGCGGGAGGACGACCGGGGGCGCCTGAAGAACAGCTACGAGCGGGTGCTGCAGTTGGTGGATCTGACGGTTCGCTGTCACACCAGGCGCGCGCTGCTCAAGGAACTCCTCCGCTGGCGCGACCTGGTCGCCGAGCTGTACCTGTTCGATCCCCCGAGACCCGACGCGCACCGTGCGCTGCTGCGTTGCCTGCTCCTGTTCACGCCGACGGCATCGCAGCAGATTCCCCACGTGCTCCCATCGAGCCGCGCCCCCGCTGCCGCGCCTGTCGCGCCGGATCCCGGCGCCTGAACCGGACAGATCGGCCGGCGCTCAGATCTCCCCTCTCTCATGCAGCGCGAGCACCGCGCGCACGATGTTCGGATCGAAGTGCGTGCCCGCGCCCTCCTCGACCATCTTCACGGCCTCGTCCATCGACACCGCGGCGCGGTAGCTGCGTGACGACGTGAGCGCGTCGAGGAAGTCGGCGACGCCGATGAGGCGGCCGAGCAGCGGGATGGCCTCGCCGTTCAGACCGTCCGGGTACCCGGTGCCGTCCCACTTCTCGTGGTGGGACCGGACGCCCGGCAAAAACTCGGCGACCGGCCGGCTCTGGATGTTGGCGAGGATGCGCGCGCCGTGCGCGGGGTGTTGCTTCATCGCTTCGTACTCGTCGGGACTCAGGCGATCGCGGCTGTTGAGAATCGAGTCCGGCACGGCGATTTTCCCGAGGTCGTGCAGGAGCGCCGCCCACTCCACCGCTTCCTGCCGGTCCTCCGCCAACCCGATCTCTGCTGCGATGCGCCGCGCGAACGCCGCGACGCGTTCCGAGTGGCGGTGCGTGTAGCCGTCCTTCGCGTCGATGGTCGCCGCAATCGCGCGGATGGTGTCGAGAAACAGCCGCTCGAGCTCGCCCAGCAGGCGCACGCGGTGCAAGGCGATGCCGGCCTGGTTGCCGACCGCGGCGAGCAGCTCCAGATCCGCTTCGCTGAACCGGCCCGGCCCGCTCAAGCTGTCCACGTAGAGCGCGCCGAGTATCTCGCCCGACGTCCGGAGCGGCACGCACATCACCGAGCGGACGTGCTGCATCACGACGCTCTGTCCTTCGCGGAAGCGGCGGTCGGTCACCGCGTCGTGCGCGAACGTCGAAATGCCCTTGCTGAACACGTCGGCCACGAGCGTCCGGCTGACCGTGAACGCGGCGTCGCCCTTCTGCGCGTGCGACGCGACGAGCTCGACGCCGTGGTCGTCGTCGCCGCGCCTGAGCAGCAGCGCGCCGCGATCGGCGCCCGTGACGTCGAGCACCGCGCGCAGCACCAGGTCGCAGAGCGCGCGCACCTCGTGCGCGCCCGCGAGCTGCTCCGCCACGTGGTGCAGCGTCGTCAGATGCCGCTGCGCGCGGCGCAGCAGCTCCAGCTCGCGGCTCGGGACCTCGGGCGCTTCGAGCCACTCGAGCTGTGTGGGCTCGATGCGCTTTCTGATCACCGTCTCGATCGTGCTATCGTCGCCGCCCAGCACCGCCCGGTCGCCGGGCGCCTCGGGCGCGCCCGCGAGACGGCACTCGAACAGCGCCGTGCCCACGCGCAGCATGTCGCCCGGCTGGAGCTTCGCCGACTCGATCGCCCGCTCGTTCACGAACGTCCCGTTCGCCGACTGCAGGTCGGTCACGATGACCTCGGAGCCGGCGGCTTCGACGGTGCAGTGCCGCCGCGAGACGGACTGATCCTGGACGTGGATCTCGCACTGCGGCACGCGTCCGATGGTCAGGCAGGCGCCCTCGGGGAGCGCGATGACGTGACCGTCGGATCGGTTGACGAGCTCGAGCGGCATGCGGGGTCGATTATACTGTCACGCGGCGACCGCGATCCCGATGGGAACACGAAGGACACGAGGGGCACACGAAGGTCACCAGGAATCGTTGGGTCGGTCGTCACGCTGCCGGCCTGACAGGCATCCAAGCGATCTTCGTGTCCTTCGTGTATCCTTCGTGTCCTTCCCGCTTTGGTCTGTGCTCTTCGTCGTCTGCCTCGCGTCAGCCCCGTTGCTGCGAGCCCAGTCGTCCGCCGACTGGCTCGACGCCTACCGCGAGCCGGCCGCGCGCCTCATCGGCGAAGCGCTGTCGAATCACTTTGCCTGGAACCGCCTCGCCGAGCTCACCGACACCTACGGTCACCGCCTGAGCGGCTCGACCAACCTCGAGGCCGCGATCCGCTGGGCCGTCGCCGCAATGAAGAAGGACGGCCTCGAGAACGTCCGCGCCGAGCCCGTCATAGTGCCTGTTTGGGTGCGCGGCCAGGAGAGCGTCGCGATCACGTCACCGTCCCACCAGCCGCTCGTGATGCTGGGCCTTGGCAACAGCGTCGGCACCCCGCCCGAAGGTGTCGAGGCTGAGACCTGGATCGTGAAGAGCTTCGAGGAGCTCGACGCGGCGCCCGAACGCGGGAAGGGCAAGATCGTAGTCTACAACGTCCCCTACACGAACTACGGCGCGACCGTGCAGTACCGCGCGAGCGGCGCGTCGCGCGCCGCCAAGCACGGCGCCCTCGCCATCCTGGTCCGCTCCGTCGGCCCTCCGGGCCTTCGCACGCCGCACACGGGCGGGCTCATCTACGCGGACGACCAACCGAAGATCCCCGGCGCGGCCATCACGCTCGAGGACGCCGAGCGCCTCCAGCGCCTGCAGGACCGCGGCCTGCGCGTCGTCGTGAAGCTGAAGATGGAGGCGCACGTCGAGCCCGACGTCCAGTCGGCGAACGTCGTCGGCGAGATCGTCGGCCGCGAGAAGCCAGGGGAAGTCGTCGACCTCGGCGGGCACTTCGACTCCTGGGACGTCGGCACGGGCGCGAGTGACGATGGGGGCGGGTGCGTGGTGACGTGGGAGGCGCTGCGGCTGATGAAGAAGCTCGGATTGAGGCCGCGGCGGACGGTGCGCGTCGTGCTGTTCGCCAACGAAGAAAACGGCGGACGCGGCGGCCGGGCGTATCTGGAGAAGTACCAGGACCAGCTCGCGAACCACGTCCTGATGTTCGAGTCGGATCTCGGCGTGTTCCGGCCCACCGGCTTTGCGTTCACCGGCAGCGAGACCGCGCGAGAAACCGTGCGGCAGATCGCGACCTTGCTCGAAGGCCTCGACGCGCACCGCATCGGTCCGGGCGGCGGCGGTTCCGACATCGGTCCGAGCGTGCAGGCCGGCAACATCCCCGCGATGTCGCCGGTCGTCGAAGGCCACTACTTCCTCATCCACCACACCCCGGCCGACACGGTGGACAAGATCGATCCGATGGACGTGGCGCGCAACGCGGCGGCGATCGCGGTGATGACTTACGTGATCGCGGACAGGCCGCAAAGGCTGGGACAGGGACAGTAGACAGCATCACTTGCCGTTCGACAGCATTGCTTGCCGTTCGGCAGGACATTCGCCGTTCGGCTGGGGCGCTTGCCGTCCGGCAGCGCTTTCGCGCCGGGCTTCAGTTCAGTCGGGCCTGCTGATCGCGGCCTCGCTCAGCCGCTTCGCGATCAGCCTCACGAAAGCGGGATCGAGGTCGCGTTCGTAGCATGAGCAACTGGCGATAGAACGCCTCGACGGCGGGTGGCGTATCGCCGGCGAAGGTGTTCACGGCCGAACCTCGACAACGGCCTCGTGCAGAGCTGGCCGGAGATCACGCGCCTCGCGCGCGAGGGGGGCAAGGCCCGCGCCGAGCAGGCGGGGTTGTTCGAGCAGGCGTGAGCTGTTCTACCGCCGCTACCCGGAGCTGCGGGCGCGCGAGACGGTGCATTGGTTCCTGGACGAGATCCAGCTCGTGCCAGGCTGGGAGCGGTTCGTGCGCCGGGTGATGGACTCCGAGCGGGTGGAGATCGTGGTCTCCGGGCCCTCGGCCCGGATGCTGAGCCGCGAGGTGCACACCTCGCTGCGCGGGCGCGGGATGGAGACCGTGATCCGACCGTTCAGATTCCGGGAGTTCCTGTGCATCGCCTCTACCAGGATCTGAAAGCCCAGGGACACGGGGTGGCGAAAGATGCCGTGCACGCGATGCTCGGCCACGTGCTGGATGCGTTCCTGATCAGCACCGTGCCGCTCGCCACAGAATCGGAACGGCGGCGCAACTCGAATCCGCGCAAGGCCTATCCGGTGGACCCGGGTCTGATCGGCGCGTTCGACACGAGCAACCGTGCGAACCTCGGCCACTCTCTTGAGCCGGTCGTGCTGAACGAGCTCGAGCGCCGCAAGGCGGAGGTGGGCTACGTGAAGACCCGGGCTGGTTTCGAAGTGGATTTCCGTGCCCGCTACCTCGCCGGTGGGGAGGAACTCGTGCAGGTGTGCGCGGATCTGTCTGCCGCCGAGACGATGGACCGGGATCGCGCTGCCGTCGAGGTGGGCCGCTTCATGGGCGAGGACCGCTTGAACGCGAAACGGCCGGTTGCGGACTGGGACCTGGCCGCACTCCTCAAGCTCATGTGGGAATTCTGGTCGCCCGGGCCCGGGCCGGTCGCGCCGGGAGACAGTGGCACATATTTAGCTTGTCCAAAAGGACGTCAGCTTCGCTGATACGTCCGTACCTAGAGTGAGGCAGCTCCGCGACGCACAGAAGTCTGGCGGTACTCAATCCGCGAATATCAGCAGCGTCAACCGTCGCTAAAACACCGTGCCGCCGGGAAGATGACTGAATGAGGATTGGCAAACCAGGGAACGCTCACGATGGTGACGACGGGAGAGATCTGGCTACTTGACAAGTGACAGCCATATCGATCGCCGCTCAGCCGCGCCGGCTCATTACTGCCCTGTCGGCGTCGGCTGCAGCGGCTTGTTATGCGGCCACGTCTCATGCTAGCATTGTGCTAGCATAGGAGCGAGTCATGCCCACCCTGACCGTTCGCAACGTCCCGATGACGATCGTGAAATCGCTGAAGTCGCTGGCCCGTCGACACAACCGGTCGATGGAGCAGGAAATCCGGGACCTTCTCGAAGGATACGTCACCGAACGACACTCCGTCCTCGAACAAATCGAGGCCGGCTGGACCAAACAGGCCCGCCGCCCCACCGCTCGCGAGGTGGACGCGTGGATCGGGGTTGGCCGCCCGTGAAGGCCGTGGTTGACACGAACGTGGTGGCGTACTTCCTCCTGGGTACGGAGCCCTTTGCGGCCGAGGCGCGCCGGTTCCTGGCTGCCCTCCGCAATGCGATGGCGCCCGTTCTCTGGGAGGCGGAGGTCGCCAACGTCGTCTGGATGGCGATCCGCGCAGGCGTGCTGCCACCTGAAGAAGGGCCAAGACGTCTGAACCTGGCGGCCCGATTGGGCATCGAGTCCGTGCCGACCCGAACCCTGCTCCAAGGCGCCCTCCTTCGCTCCGTCACGTCCGGCGTTGCCGTGTACGATACGCTCTTCGTCGAACTTGCGATCCGGGAAGCCTGCCCCCTCGCGACCTTCGACGCTGCCGTCCTGAAAGCCTTTCCCAAGGTTGCCGCCAGACCAGGCGCGCTGGTCTCGGAATAAATCTGTCCGCATAACGCATTCCGGCTAACCCGCGGCCGGTCACACTTCCTCGGCGGCCGTCGGGTTCAGCCGGGTTAGACCGCTTCTGGCCTTTTGGCCACGGTGCCGGCCGCATGATTCATCGGGACGCTCGCAGGACCCATTCGACGCCGGTGAAGACCGTTGCCGCGTTGATGCCGAGGTTCTTGCCAGCCGTTCCGGCATTTGAGATGTGGTGGTTGCGGAACTCGAAGACCCAGCAGGGCCCCCTCGCCCGAGTCTGACGCCATCCGACGCCTACGAAAAGCTGAAAGTTAAAGATGCGGTCGATTTCCGGGACTTCGAGCGACGTCCACAGCAGACCGGCACCCGCATGGACATACGGTATCCAACCGCCGCTTGTTTTCAAGTAATACCGACCGGCAAGCCCGCCTAATCCGGCAGCCACTGCCGCGTGCGGCCGATCGTAGACGAGCAGAGTACCTTCTCCGTACAGTTCCAGGCGGTCTGTGACGAACCACCCCATCCGCGGACTGAACGCTACGAACGTGATCTCGCTGTGAGTCTGACCAAAGATCGGCCGCCAACTGTGACCCCAGCCTCCCACCAAGCCGCGCGTGCGGTTCCCTTCACTCAATGGTGCATCCTCGGCGCGAACTGACGCGGACAGGCTCAAGATGATCGACGCGCCGATCGCGAGGAGCGTTGCGGAGCGGAACATGATTCGAGGCTGGGTCGCCAGCAGCCACGCCTTCCAAAGCAGACACATGTCGATCTGTTCAGCGGTCTAACCGTTTCGGCTTCAGCCGCGGCGCCTCATGATCGCAGCGAGCGCCGCCGGCTGCAA
>CAYHSN010000054.1:0-12176 GCA_964359235.1 uncultured Vicinamibacterales bacterium
GCCAGGACAGCATCGCTCTCGAAACGGCGGTGGGTTTTGACGCATCAAGGTTAATGGTCTCGATTGACTCGATGCGCAGGGCGGTCTTAGAATAAGTCGTATGAAACGAGCTGTGCGAGGCATTGCAGTCGGAGCATCACTCCTGATGCTGGCGACGTCGGCGCTGGCCCAGTCGACGCCATCGACCGGGCAGACGCCGCCTCCGGCGCCGGCCGAAACCCGACCGGCGGTCACGACGGTCTTCGGTGACACCGGGTTGTGGTTCGTGCCGACCGGTGAGGTCCTGCGCGACCGCGGATGGTCGGTGAGCGGCTACCGCGTCAACGTCGACCGCGAAGAAGGCTTCTCGGACATTTCCCATCTGACGGGTACGTTCGGCTACGGCGTGCGCGATCGCCTGGAGATCTTCGGCGCCTGGCGCGTCGACACACGCGTGCGCCGCGCCGTGAGCCCGCTCTTCAGCTCCGCGATGGGCACGGCCGGCGCCGTGCAGCGGGACGTGCCGCTCGTATACCAGCGCTGGTCCGGCGACAACGTCGGCGACGCGATGATCGGCGTGAAGATCAACCTCGCGTCGGAGCATCGTCAGCAGCCGGCGGCGTTCGCCATCCGCGGCGTGCTGCAGGCCGGGTCGGGCCGGACGCCGCACGCCGGCACCGGCAAGATGACGGGGTACGTGGACGCGATCGCGAGCAAGGAGCTCAACGAGCGGCTCGAGTTCGCCGGGTTTGGCGGCTTCATGGTTCGGCAGGACCGCAGCGACATGGAGCAGCCGGAGTCGTTCCGCTGGGGCTTCGGGGCGGGCTTCCCGAGCCGATCCCCCTTCCGGGGCTTTGTCGAGCTGCACGGCGAAGCGCTCTTCAGCGACGACGTCCCGGTGACCAACCCGGTGCGCGGCGTGGACGCCACGCGTTCGGCGGCGGCCAACCCACAAAAGAACCCGCTCGATCTCAACTTCGGGGTCACGTGGCAGCACGCGAGGGGCTTCTTTGCAGGCGCCGGCCTGAGCTGGGCGCTCAACCACAGCAGCCGGAGCGACTTCAGCAGCACCTTCGAGGATCCGGGGGGCGACAAGACAGGGTTCCAGGTGCGGCTGGGCTACTCGCCCGGCGTGAGGATCTACGTCCCGCCGCCACCGCCGCCCCCGCCGCCACCGCCGCCGCCGCCGCCGGCGAACCGCGCGCCGACGGTGCGCGCGCAGTGCGCGCCCTGCACGGTGAACGTGGGTGAGAGGGCCAATGTGACGGCCGACGCGCAGGATCCGGACGGCGACGCGCTCACCTACACGTGGGGCGCGCCGGCGGGCGCCATTGCCGACGCCGCCGCCCGCCAGACGACGTGGACCGCGCCGGGACAGGAGGGCGCCGTGCCGGTGACGGTGACCGTGTCCGACGGCAAGGGCGGCACGGCGTCAGACACCGTGACGATCCAGGTCGTGCGGCCGCCCAAGAAGGAAATCGTCTTCGAGGACCTGCACTTCGACTTCGACCGCTACACCCTGCGGCCGGAAGCCGCGCGGCTCCTGGACGAGGTCGTGCAGCAGATGCGCGAAAGCGCCGATGTGCGGATCGAGATCGAGGGTCACACCTGCAATATCGGCACGGCCGAGTACAACCTCGCGCTCGGCGAGCGGCGCGCCAACGCCGTCAAGGACTACCTCGCGAGCCACGGCATCGGCGCCGACCGCCTCCGCACGGTGAGCTACGGCGAGGAGCGTCCGAAGCACGACAACATGCGCGAAGAGACCCGTCGCCTCAATCGCCGGGCGGCGCTCGTCATCAGGATGCAGTAGGAACGAGGAACGAGTAGCGAGGAACGAGTAGCGAGGAACGAGTAAAGGAAAGAGGGGGACGAGCGGCAACAACCGCCACTCGTCCCCCTTCGTGTTTCTAGACCCGAGCCCCCAGCCTTCAGTCCCTACTCGTTCCTCATTCCTCGTTCCTCATTCCTCGTTCCTCATCTCTCATCTCATGCCTCGTTCCTCATGCCTCGTTCCTCGTTCCTACCTCCCCACCCCCTGCAGCGTGAGCCTGTCTCCCACCTTCACCCCGTGCTGCTTCGCGAATCCTGACGCGACCTCGACGACATAGAGCGCCTGTCCGTCGTGCGGGTAGGTCGGACAGTCGTACGAGTTGCACGGCGGGCTGCAGTTCGGCAGCCGGCACGGCGGGACCGACTGCGCGATCGACACGATTCGGGCGTCGGCGTCGAGCCAGATGATGTCGAGCGAGATGACACAGTTCTGCATCCAGAACGGATACGAGCCAGCGCGCTCGAACAGAAACAGCATGCCTTCGTTTGGCCCGAGCGACTCGCGGAACATCAGGCCGCGCTGCCGCTTCGCCGGCGTGTCGGCCAGCTCGACGCGGACCACCGTCTTGTCGGGAAACACGACCGTCGACCGCGGGGCCGCCCACTGCCCGGGACGTCCCGCCAGCGCCGACAGTACCACCAGAGCCAACAGCCACCCCTTGCCCATCGCACGCTCCTCAGGAGACACTCGACGTCAATGGTAATCAAAACGTCGGCCGCCCGCGAGATCGGGCGCCTGGGCGCCCGGCTGGGCGAGGCGAGCGAGGTCGCGCGCGAGGCGGCGGTCGCCCGTCTTACGATTCTGGGCGCAAGGGCCGTGGAACCGCTGATCGACGCCCTCGCGGCCGACGTCCGTCCTGACGTGCGCCTCGCCGCGCTCCGGACGCTCGAGGCGATCGGGGACCGGCGCGCCCTCGGGCCTGCGCTGGAGCTCGCCGACGCTGGAGACTCCGAGCTGCCCGTCACGCTGGCCGCGGTGGCGGTCGTGCGGGGGCAGCTTGAATCGACCCGCGCCTCTGAGGCCGAGCGCGCGTTCGACGCCCTGGCCCGCCTCGCGCTCGATCGATCGCGTCACGAGCGAGTCCGGCTAGCCGCCATCGAGGCGCTGGACGACCTGCCGGCGTCCACGCGCCGCGCCGTGCGGGCGGGGCTGGCCGGCGATCCGAGCCCCTCGATTCGCGCGAAGCTCGCGGCAGAAACGGGCGCGCGCCCTGACCTGTCGCACGACGCGCTCGACGAGGCCGCCGCCGGACGACTGCCGGACGCGCCGGACCATGTTCGCGCGCTCGTCGCGGCGCATGCCGCCTCGGCGCCGCTCGCGATGCTCCATCGGCTCGTCGCCGCCATTCGCGATCGTGAAACCGGCGAACGCGGTACCGCGCGCGCCGCCTGGCTCGTCGCACGCGCGGCCGTCCACCAGGCGCTCGCGGCCCGCCAGAGCACGGTCGCGCTCTACGACCTTCGCGAAACGCTCGCCGCGGCGCGTGAGCCGCTCCCGGTGGGGTTCCTCGCGGCCCTCTCGCAGATCGGCGATGCCTCCTGCCTCGAGTCGATCGCCGCCGCCGTCGCGACGTCGAAGGCTCCGAAAGAGGACTGGTGGCGCCAGCATCTCGCCGCCGCCTTCCGCGACATCCTCCGGCGCGAACATCTGTCGCGGCGGCACGCGGCGGTCAAGCGCGTGCTGGCGCGCTGGCCGGCAGCGACGGAGACCCTCCTCCCACCTCGCGGCGCGCGCCGATCTCGGCCGGCGTAGGATGCGACGTCGGAATCAGTGAAGGAATCGCCCCGGACGTCGTGTCCGGCTTCAGTCGCGCCTGTCGAGAAACGCGAAGAGCCGTCGCGCGAAGTGCGCGCCCACATCTGGCCTGACGTCGAAGCGCGGAAGCCGCCAGGGATCGCCGCCGGGCCGAACGACCTGGTCCTCACACGTCACCGCGAGCGTGAAGCCCGCCTCGCGGACGATGCGGCTCGTCTCGAAGCTCCAGGAACCGAAGGGGTACGCGAAGGTCGTGACCGGACGGCCCAGGATGTCTTCGAGCGTCCGCTTGCACTCGGCGACTTCGGCGCGCTGAACCTCTTCGGCGCACGACGGAAGCGAGAGGTGATGCACGCCGTGCGCGCCGATGGCGAACGCCGGGTTCTCCGCCAGCGCCCGAAGCTCCCCGGTCGTCATCGGCCTGGCGCCCGGTCGCGGTGAGCGGCCCGCCCGGCTGCGGGCGAGCAGCACGCGCACCGCCTGATCGCGCGTCTCCACATCGTGCCCCATCAACGACCGGTAGAGCTGCCAATGCCCCGTGCGCCGCTCCTCTGCGGTGCGTGTCTGGAAGCTGAGTCCCACGCCGGCCCCGAGGAAGTCGAGACCTGTCGGAAGATCGTACGGTCCGAAGAAGACGCGCTCGAGCGTGTCCCACCAGTACTCGTGTGCGACGTCGAGCTCGTCGGTGGAGACGAAGAACGTCGCGGGGATTCCGTGCGCTTCGAGAATCGGCTTCGCGGTCGTCAGCCCGTCCAGATACCCGTCGTCGAATGTCACCGCGACGGCGCCTTCGGGCAACTCGCCGCGCCGCACCGTCTCGACGAGATCGACGAGCGGCATCGGGTGGAAGTGCTGTCGCAGCGCGGCCATCTGGTGGGCGAAGTCGTCCGGACGAACGCAGAGGCCGTGCACGTCCGGGGACGCCTCCGCGACGCGGTGATACATGAGGATCGCGCCCGGGTGCGGTCCAGCGCGCCGGCCGGAGCCCGGCCGCCCGCCGGAGGCCCCGGGTGAGGCGGGCTTGACCGCGCGGACGCCGACGAGGAGCGGGAAGTACGGATCGTGTTCGGCGAACACGGCCTCCTCGATCTCGTGAACCGCCAGACCGTGGAGAAACGCGGCGTTCACCTGGACGTTCCCGAACGATCGGGCCTGCACGCGGTCGGGGGGAAAGACCCCGTGGAAAAGCGCCCGTGCACCGGCTTCGGTGACGCGCCAGAAGTCGCCGTCGGGCCCGTACTCGAGGCACACCCGGCTGGCGCACGGAAGCGTCGCGAGCAGCGCGCCGCCGGGCTTCAGGATGCGATGGCATGCGACCAGCACCGCCCGCATGTCGTCGATGACGTGAAGGGTCTGGGTCAGGATGATGCAATCGAAGGTGTCGTCGGCCATGGTCGCGACGCGCCGCAGGTCGTCGATGATCGTGGCGCGCGCGTTGCCCGGATTGACGTCGATGACCTCGCTCCTCGTCACGCGGTTCGCGCCGAACCGCGTCGTGAGGTCGTTCTCCTGAACTTCCAGCACGACACCTCGCACGTCCGCGGCATGCCGCCCGATGAATTGCTCGATGTAGTAGCGATCGATGGGTGTGCCGCGGTCGTAGCCCCAGTTCCGGCTGACGGGGCTGGTACGGTCGAAGTCGCCCCAGTCGAATCCGTCGCGTCCTTCCTGCTGAAGCCACGTGCGGATGCGGCCGACCTCGTGCGTCACAAGGCGCAGCCGGTCGAGCGCCTCATCGCGGCGCGCGACGCGTTGCCGATGCACCCGCACGAGCTCGCGCAGCGTCCGCTCGCGATCGAAGAGCACGGCGGCCGGATCGGCTTCGAAGGTGACGCGCTGGCGATCGAAGACCGCCTGTAGGCCGGCCCGGTAGACATCGGCCTCGAGCGTCTGCCGGTGTCGCGTCTCGCGAGCGGCGGCGTGCCACAGCCCCGGACGATCCAGTACGCGGCCGCGCGCGCCGGTTCGCTCGATCCGCAGGAGGAAGTCGTAGTGCTCGAGCGCCTCCAACTCCTCGTCGAAACCGCCTGCGGACTCCCAGATCGATCGGCGGCACAGCATGGCCATGGGGGCGCACCAGGTCGTCCCGGCGATTGCCCGGGCATCCCAGTCAACCCGAAACTCTGGAGCGAGCGGCTCGCCGCCCGGACTCATCACACCGGGCGCGAGCACATAGCCGATGGCGGGGTCGGCCGCCATCGCCCGGATCGCGGTCGCGCAGAAGTCGGCCTGCAGCCGATCGCCTTCGTCGAGCCAGACCAGGAGCGTTCCCTTCGCCGCGCGGGTCCCCGCGTTGAGGAGCGCGCCAGGCGCGCCCGAGACCGACTCGGCTACCCGGACGAACGGACGGGATTCGAGACCGGAGAGCATTCGCGTCGCGCGAGGATCGCGGCGGCCGCCGACGACGACCACTTCCACGGGGTCGTGCGACTGGACCTCGGCGCTCTCGACCGAGCGTCGCAGGCCTTCACCCCGAGCGGCGGAACTCACGATGATGGAAACGAGGTCGCCCACCTATCGGCCTTTCAACCGCAGCAGCCAGCCGTAGACCATCCGCAGCGGCGCGGTCACCTGCCAGCTCATCGAGCGGCGGAGATCCGCCACGTCGTGCCCGAGCGCCTCCACGTTCGCCGACAACCGGTCGAGCTCGGCCTGCCGTGCCTTGTCGGCCGTCACGCGCCGCTCTTTTTCCCGGAGGACGCCCACCTCGCGCGCCGCGCGGTCCATCTCCGGCGCCAGCCACCCGTGGTGATCGAGGTCCAGGTCGTAGACTTCGCGGACCAGCCGGGCGATCTCGAGATCGCGCCTCAGCGTGAGCTCGGCCAGATGATGCCGGTAGCTGTCCCGGTGTTTCGCAAGGATGTACCCGAACACGCCGAGCTGCACGTCGGTCTGCATCATCACGCGGCTCATCGAGCCCGTGCGCCGGCGGTAGTGGAACAACACCTCTGGGATGATCGTGCCGCGGTAGCCACGCTCGAGGAGCGTCAGCCACAGGTCCCAGTCCTCGCACCCGTCGCGCATCGATTCATCCCAGCCGCCGACGGCCACGATCGCGTCGCGTCGGGTCAGCGCCGCGCCGTTGATGGTGTTCATGTCGAGCACGGCGGCGAGATCGCACCGCTCCGGCTTCCACTCGCGCTCTTCGTCGCCGAAGGTCTTCACCCAGTGGGACGCGAACGCGATCGACGGATCGTCGTCGAGCGCCCGCACCGACTTCTCGAGACACGCCGGCGCCAGCCGATCGTCTGCGTCGAGGGCGCAGATGTACTCGGCGTGTGTCTCGCGAATCGCCAGGTTGCGCGCCGCCGGCAGGCCGCGGTTCTCTTCGGATCGCAGGACACGCGTCCGGGGCCGCCGATACTCCGCGAGCAGCCGGTCGGTCGCCTCGTCTGTCGACCCGTCGTCGACGATGATGACGTCGAAGTCCTGGAAGGTTTGCGCGAAGACGCTGTCGACCGCGTCGTTCAGATACACCCCGAGGTCGTGGCACGGGATGACGACCGTGACGCGGGGCGCAGCGGGTTCTGCCGCGCGCGCCGGCGTCACGACGGCCTCCCCGGCGGTTCCGCGCCCGCGGCGCCCGCCGACGTGAGCAGGCGCATGTACTGGTCGGCAACCCGGTCCGCCGCGTCCTCCATGATGATGCGTCCGCCTTCGAGCAGGAGCGCCCGGTCGCAGAAGGTGGCAATCGTCCGCGGCTCGTGGCTGACGAGCAGCAGCGCGTGGCCGGCCGAACGGAGCTCGTGGTAGCGGGCCTGGCACCGCTCGCGGAACCCCGCGTCGCCGACGGCGAAGATCTCGTCGAGAATGAGCACCTCGCGCACCGCCGTGAACGCGACCGAGTACGCCAGGCGCGCCGCCATGCCGCTCGAGTAGTGCCGCAGCTCGAGGTTGGCAAACCGTTCCAGATCCGCGAACGCGAGAATCTCTCCTGTCGCCTGCTTCAGTTCCCGGAGCGACATCCCCATCACGGAGCCGAGCAGATAGATGTTGTCGATCGCATCGAGATCCGGGTTCCAGCCAACCCCCAGCTCGAGAATGGGCGTGATCGGGGCGCGCGCGACCACCACGCCGCCGTCTGGCGGATAGATGCCAGAGATGATCTTGAGCAGGGTGCTCTTCCCGCTGCCGTTGCGGCCCATCAACCCGAGCGCCTCGCCCGGCTGCAGGTCGAGGGTCACCGACTCGAGCACCCGCAACGTCTCGAACGGCCGTGGCCTGAAGAAGTCGAGCGCGTGCTCGCGGATCGTCTCGCGCCGGACGCTCGGAATCCGGAAGCGCTTCGACACGTCTCGCACTTCGACGACAGCCATCACACGTACTCGGCGATCCTGGGCGAAGCCCAGCGATAGACCAGCATGCCAGCCACGAGCACCAGAGCGGTCTCGGCGGCCAGGTAGACGTGCGCGAGCGCGGACGGGGTGCTGCCCTGCACGAGCACGGCGCGCGAGAACATCATGATGGGCGTCGGCGGCCAGAGATACAGCACAACGTGCAGCCGCTCCGGCAGAATGTCGAGCGGATAGATGATCGGCGCGACGAAGAAGCCCGCATGGGTCACGACGTCCCACACCTGGTTGAGATCGCGGTAGCGCAAGAACAGCACGCTCGCGCCGAGCGAGAAGCCCACGACGATCAGCAGGAACTGCACCTGATAGATCCCGTAGAGCGCGAGCGTGCCGATGCCGTGCAGGCGGCCCTGCAGCACGAGGACGACCCCCAGCGCGAGCGAGAACAGCGCGAGCGTGATCACCGCGTTCGACGCCGAGGTCACGACGAGGACCCACGATGGGAACCGGGCTTTCGTCAGCAGAAAGCCTTTCGCGCGCAGCGACAGCAGCCCGGTCTTCGTCGCCTCGCTGAAGAACTCGTACAGGAAGAGGCCGATGATCAGGTTCAGCTTGTACTCGGGATCCGACGCGAAGACGAACGAGAACACCGCGTACAGGACGAGAAACATCGCCAGGGGCTTGAGCAGCGCCCAGAGGAATCCGCCGACGGTGCCGTGGTAGCGCGTCTTGAAGTCGGTGCGCACGAGCGTCCACACCAGGCCGGAAAGATGCGCGCCTCGCCTGCCGCTCGGTGCTGTCCGGATCGGACTCATCACGTCAAACCCTGATACTATACGGCACTAGGCCGTCCGATACCTGTCGTGCCGCTGCGCATTCTGCACGTCACCCCGTACTACGAGGACGCCTGGGCGTACGGCGGCATTCCACGGCTCGCGACAGCCATGGCCCGCGGGCTGGCCGAACGCGGCCACGACGTGACCGTCTGCACGACGGATGTCTGCGACGAGCGAACGCGGATTCCGGCGCCCGATCGGCGCGGGCCGTTTGGGTCGAACCGGTCCCCGCGACGATCGCACGGCGTGACGGTGCGGGTCTTTCCGAATCTCTCGAACCGGCTCGCCTACCACGTGCAGTTCTTCCTGCCGATTGGGCTGGGGCGGTATCTGGGGCGCCACGGCGCGGATTTCGACGTCGCGCACATTCACGCGCATCACCATGTGCCCGGCGCGCTGGCCGCGCGTCACTTGACCCGCGCGCGCGTGCCGTACGTGCTCGCGCCAAACGGCACGGCGCCGCGCCTGGAACGGCGGCGCCTCGCGAAATGGCTGTTCGACCTCACCGCCGGACGCCATGTGCTGCCAGGCGCCGCGCGCGTGCTCGCCGTGAGCGAGGCCGAGCGGCGCCAGCTCCTCGGTCTCGGCGTGCCGGCCGCGCGCATCACGGTTCTGCCGAATCCGATGGACCTCGGGGAGTTCGACGGGCTTCCGCCCGTTGGCCGCTTTCGCGCTCGACTCGGTTTGCCGGCCGGGTCGCTGGTGCTGTATCTCGGCAAGCTCACGCCGCGCAAGCGGCTCGACGTGCTGATCGACGCCTTCGGGCGGCTCGAGCGGCGCGACGCACGGCTCGTGATCGCGGGTAACGACATGGGCATCGGGCGCGCCGTGCGGCAGCAGCTCGACCAGCTCGGGCTTCGAGGCGTCACCGAACTGACGGGCCTGCTCGTCGGCCGTGAGCGTCTCGAAGCGCTCATCGATGCCGACGCCGTCGTGTATCCGTCGCGAGACGAGGTGTTCGGCCTCGTGCCGTTCGAGGCGCTCCTCTGCGGCACACCCGTCGTCGTCGCAGACGACAGCGGGTGCGCGGAGTACGTCCGGCAGACTGGCGGCGGCCTCATCGTGCCGCAAGGTGACGCGCCGGCGCTGGCCGGGAGCATCCGGCAGATCCTGGCTGAACCGGAACGATGGGCGCGCGCAGCGCGCGAAGCCGCGCCTCGCGTGCGCGCGTCGTTCGCATCCGCGGTCGTCTGCGAGCGGCTCGAACGTCTCTACGAGGAACTGGTGGGTGCCTCCACCGGGCACAGGAGCGCGCGGATCCGTGCCTCAGCCTGAAGGCGTCAGCTTCGTTGTGCCGGTGCTGAACGGCGCCCGCACGTTGGAGGCGGCGCTGGCGGCGATCCTGGCGCAGGCAGACGGCCGTCCCATGGAAGTGATCGCCATCGACGACGGAAGCGCGGACGAGTCGCCTGAGATCCTGGAGCGCTTCGCGGCCAAGCATGGCGTGCGCGTGTTCCGCGGCGATGGACGCGGCGCCGCGGCCGCCATCAACCGTGGCGTGCGTCACGCCGCGCATCCCCTCATCTGCCAGGTGGACCAGGACGTGATCCTGCAACCGGGCTGGCTGCGGCACCTGACGCAGGCGGTCGCGCAGCCGAACGTCGCCGCAGCGCAGGGACGCTACGTCCCTGATCGCGAAGGCAGTCTGTGGGCGCGTGTCATGGCGCTGGATGTGGCGCAGCGGTACGACCGGATCGCCACGTCGCTCGTCAACCACGTCTGCTCGGGCAACTCCGTCTATCGCAGAGAGGCGCTGCGCCGCGTCTCGCTGCTGGACGAGACGCTCGGGTACGGCTACGACAACGACCTCAGCTATCGCCTGGTTCGTGGCGGATACGGGCTGCGGTTCGTTCGCGCCGCCACGAGCATCCATCGCTGGCGCGAGAGCCTCTCCGGCTACATTCGGCAGCAATACGGCCTCGGGTACGGACGGCTCGACGTGGTCGCCAAGCACCCGCACCGCGCGGGCGGAGACGATGTCTCGGGTCCGTTGATGATGCTGCATGCTCCGCTCGCGCTCCTCGTGCTTCTCGGATTCGCCGCGACCGGACTCGCGGCGCTCGCCGGCGGTGCGTGGAGTCGCGTGGTGTGGGTGCCCGCGGTCGCGCTCGCGATTCCGGCCGCCGAACGGCTGGTGGCCGGCGCCATGGTCGCGTCGCGCTATCGCGATCCTGCCGGTCTGCTCTTCCCGCTCGCACATCTGCTGCGCGACTTCGCCTGGGCCGCGGCGATTCTGGTGTGGACCTTCCGCCGCCTCGCCGGCCGCGCGGCGCATCCACTCCAGAGCATGCGGCGAGATCGGAGGCCGGAGGCCACTCGACCGGGGCCCGAGACCGGAGGTCGGAGGCCGGAGGTCGGGGACCGGAGGCCGGGGACGTTCATGGCCCTCGTGCCCGCCTACAACGAGGCCGACAGCCTGCCGGCAGTCGTCGAGGAGCTGCGACGCACCTGGCCCGCCGCCGATCTCGTCATCGTCGACGATGCCTCGACCGACGAGACCGCGGCGGTGCTCGATCGTCTCGGCGTGCGGCGGGTGTGTTTGACGCAGCGGCTGGGTGTCGGGGGTGCGGTGCGCGCGGGACTTCGGTACGCACGTCGGCTGGGTCATGACGTCGTGGTCCGCGTGGATGGCGACGGCCAGCACGCGGCGGCCGAGATCGCGCGGCTGCTCGAGCCGATTCACGCGGGCCGCGCCGACGCCGTCATCGGATCCCGCTATCGTGACGGGGCCAAGACCGGCGCACCCGCGATGCGGCGGCTCAGTCAGCGCGCGCTGGCGTGGTGCCTGTCTGCCGTGACCGCGCAGGAGATCACCGACCCGACGTCAGGGTTCTGGGCGTTCGGGCCGCGCGCGGTGCGATTCCTGGAGACGCACCACCCGAGCGGATACCCGGAACCCGAGCTGCGGCTGCTGCTCAGCCGCAACAGACTGCGTGTGGAAGAAGTGCCGATTCAGATGCGCGATCGGCTTGGCGGCCGCACGTCCCTGACGCTGCCCAGGACCGGGCACGCGCTGGCCCGGACCCTGCTCGCGCTCGTTGTGGTACCCTTGCGATCGGTCGTCGACACGCCGCCCCATGACTAGCGTCGTTCAGATTCTCTCAGTCGCCGTGAGCGCCGCCCTGCTGGTGCTGGTCGTCGAGCTGGTCCGCCGGCGGCGCCTCACCGAAGAGTACTCGTTCATCTGGATTGCGTGCGCCGTCGCGCTCCTGGCGCTTTCGATCTGGCGCAGCGTGCTGGACGCGGCCGCGAGCCTCCTGGGCGTCTACTACCCGCCGGCCGTGCTGCTGCTCGTCCTGATTCTGTTCGTCTTCGTCGGCCTGCTGTATTTTTCCGTCATGGTCTCCAGGCAGCGCCAGCAGATCGAGCGGCTCATCGAAGACCTCGCGATCCTCGAAGCCCGGCTGCGCGACACGAGCCCCGGCGCGGCGCCGCCGGAGCCCGGGCCCGGCAGACCGGTCGAACCCGAATCACACTGAG
>CAYHSN010000055.1:0-12129 GCA_964359235.1 uncultured Vicinamibacterales bacterium
GTGGCTGACGGCGTCTTCGTGTCTTCGTGCCTTCGTGGCTGACGGCGTCTTCGTGCCTTCGTGGCATTCGTTCCTCGTTCCTCGTTCCTCGTTCCTTACTCGTTACTCGTTACCCGTCACTCGCTACTGACAGTGCTTCTTTGATCAGATTCTCTTGATTCACCGCGTGGCGCGCGGCGGAGCCTTCCGCCGGCGCGGCGCTGCGCGGGCGCGCGACGACGCGCAGCCGTGCGCCGGACGGCACGAGCTCCGCGAGCCGCGGCCGCACCGACTCCCACGCGCCCATGTTCTCCGGCTCTTCCTGCACCCACACGATTTCTTCGAGACCGGGCCACCCCGCGAGCGCAGCTTGCGCGTCCGGCGCGGGAAACGGATAGATCTGTTCCAGCCGGACAATGGCGACACCCTTCGCGTCCTTGTATCGCTCGCTCGTCACGAGGTCCACGTAGATCTTGCCGCTGCACAGCATCAGTCGGCGGACGTCCTTCGCGCGCTCGCGCGCCGACGCGTCCTCGATCACCCGCTGCCATCGTCCCTGCGCCAGCTCCCGAGGCGCCGACATCGTCATCGGATGCCGCAGGAGGCTCTTGGGCGCCAGGACGATGAGCGGCAGCGGATCGGTGCGCAGCAGCGCCGCCTGCCGGCGCAGCACGTGGAAGTACTGCGCGGCGGTCGTGCAGTTGACGAGGCGCAGGTTCACGTCGGCCGCGAGCTGCAGGAAGCGTTCGGGCCGCGCGCTCGCGTGGTCGGGGCCCTGCCCTTCGTGCGCGTGCGGCAGGAGCATGACGAGCGACGGTTTCTGTCCCCACTTCGACCGCGCCGAGATGATGAACTCGTCGATCATCACCTGGGCGCCGTTGACGAAGTCGCCGTACTGCGCTTCCCAGATGACGAGCCGATCGGGCGCCTGCACGTTGTAGCCGAACTCGAAGCCGACCGCGGCGTTCTCGGTGAGCGGGCTGTCGTGGATCTCGAACGCCGCGCGCGCTTGCGGCAGCGACTGCAGCGGCGTGAACGTGGCGCCGGTGCGCGTGTCGTGGAAGACCGCGTGGCGATGGCTGAACGTGCCGCGCCGGACGTCCTCGCCCGTGAGCCGGATGGCGACGCCGTCCTCGAGGAGCGAGGCGAGCGCCAGCTGCTCGGCGAGCGCCCAGTCGATCGTGCGGGCGTCGAGGTCGTCCAGCGCGTGCCGTCGCTTCTCGCGCGCCTTCTCGAGCTTGTGGTGCACGCTGAACCCCTGCGGCGTCGCGAGCAGGCCGTCGTTGAGCGCCCGCAGCCGCTCGAGCGGCACCGCCGTGACCGGGCTTCGCGCCGCGCCGGTCGGTGGCGGCTCCAGCTCGGGCTCGACGTAGTGCGCCTGCGGATCGAGGCTCTCGAAAATCGCCTGGAGCGCGTCCATGCGCCGGCGGTAGAGCGCGTCGGGCTCCTGCTCCTGCACCAGCTTGCGCTCGACGAGCGTCTTCGCCCAGCGCTCGCGCACCGTCGGATGGCTCCCGATCGTCCGATACAGGACCGGCTGCGTGAACCCGGGCTCGTCGCCCTCATTGTGCCCGTGCCGCCGGTAGCCGACCAGATCGACGATGAAGTCGCGCTGAAACGTCTGCCGGTACGCGAAGGCGAGCCGCGCCCCCTCGACGCATGCCTCCGGATCGTCCGCGTTGACGTGCGCGATCGGCATCTTGAACGCGCGCCCGAGGCCGCTCGCATACAGCATGCTGTAGGAATCGTCCGGCTCGGCCGTGAACCCCAGCTTGTTGTTCGTGATGATGTGCACGGTGCCGCCGGTGCTGTACCCCGGCAGGTGGTACAGGTTCAGCGTCTCGGCCACCACGCCCTGGCCGGGGAACGACGCGTCGCCGTGGATGAGGATCGCCAGCATCTTCGACGGGTCGAACCGCGGCGGCCCCGGCTGGCTCACGATCGTGCCCGCCGCGCGCGCCATCCCCTGCACCACGGGATCGATCGCCTCGAGGTGGCTCGGGTTGGGCGGCATCGAGATGACGAGATCCACGGCCTGCCCGTCGCGGATCGCGCGGTGCGCGCCGAGGTGGTACTTGACGTCGCCCGTCCACTCCATGTCCTCGCGGAAAGTCTTCGCCTGCACCGGGTCCTTGAACTCGGCGAGGATCTGCTCGTACGGCTTGTGCAGCACGTGCGCCATCACGTTCAGGCGCCCGCGGTGCGCCATGCCGATGACGACGTGATCGATGCCGGCCCCGGCGGCCTCGGCGATCACCTCGTCCAGGATCGGCACGAGCATGTCGAGCCCTTCGATCGAGAAGCGCGTCTTGCCCGGGAACGTGCGGTGCAGGAACTTCTCGAAGACCTCGACGTCGGTCAACCGCTCGAGGAGCGCCCGCGGATCGATCGGGTCGGCCGGCGCGCGGAACAGTCCGCACTCAGCCGCGTGGCGCAGCCACTCGCGCTCCTCGGGCACGAAGATGTGCGCGTAGTCGTAGCCGACCGTCGAGCAGTAGATCTTCCGCAGACGCTCGATGGCGTCGAACGCGGTCTGGCCGGGAGTGCAGAGCGATCCCGCGACGAGGCTCGCCGGCAGGCGCTTCAGATCCGCGTCGCCGACGCCGTGCGTCTCGGGCACGAGCGACGGGTCGCCTTGCGGCGGCGTGCCGAGCGGATCGGTCTGGGCCGCGAGATGTCCGTAGCGGCGGATCGACTCGGCCAGGTTGACCGCTCCGACGACGATGTGCGCGTCGACCGGGAGCGCCTCGAGGCCCGGCTCCTCAGCCGGCGGCGGCGTGAAATCCTTCAGCAGTTCGCGCGTCTCGGGGTCGAGCGACCCGGGGTTGCGCCGATAGCGCTCGTACAGCTCCTCGACGTAGGCCAGGTTCACGCCGCCGAAGTCCGACCAGTGGGGCATCCATTCATTCTAGTAAAAGCCCAGCCAATTACCACAGAAGGACCGCGGAACGACCACGGAAGGACCACGGAAAACAGGGCGGGACTCGGGACTCGGCGCTCGGGACTCGGGTTGGCAGCGAACCAGCGGGCAGGAGCGTGAAGTGGAATGCAGCGTGAAACCGTGACGGGCGCAGAGCCCAGAGTCCAGAGCCTCAAGCCTCGCGAAGCTCGTAGGGGCCGAGCTTGCTCGGCCCGTCGGCCCGTCAGCGCCGCCTGCGCGGAATGCTGAGCGACTGCCACTCGCTCGACCGGAAGTGCTTCGCGAGCAGCACGATCTGCCCGACGTGGCCGGCGTAGTGCGTGAGCTGGCGGCCGATGGCCTCGACGACGGTGAGGGGTTCGTGGCGGATGAGCACCGTCCGCATCAGATCGTCCTGGCCGAGCGGCTCGATCGCGCCGAACGTCACGCGCCAGCCGTCCTCCCACCACCGCATCACATCCGCGCGCGTCGTCTCAGGCCCGATCTCGAACTCGTCGTCTCGATGGCGGTCGGGCTTCTCGCCGTCGCTCGTGAGGAAGTCCGTCCACCGCGAGCGCATGTTGCCGGCCATGTGCTTGACGATGACCGCGATGCTGTTCGCTTCGGGATCGATGGCCGCGAAGAATTCCTCGTCTTTGATCTGGGCCATGGCCTTGTCGGCCTGCGTCTTGAGCTTGCGGAACTCGGTCAGGGCGGTGCGGAAGAAATGGGTGCCGAGGGTCTCTGGCATGGGTTTGCTCCGGAACGATCCACGATAACATGACGGGGTGACCGGGCGACGCGCCGGGTTGGCTCAGGGGGCGACCCACCGGGTCGCGGTGATTCGGTGGCCGGGCGACCCACCGGGTCGCCCCTACAGGCGTCTCTCGTTACTCGTTCCTCGTTCCTCGTTACTTCATGGCTTCTATCTTTAGGGGCGCCATCGACACCCCCATCGGCCAGATGGTGGCCTCCGCCACGCCTGACGGCCTCTGCGGCCTTGAGTTCGTCGAGCCGAAACGGCTGGATCGCCTCGAGGCGCGGCTCGCCCGGTGGTTCGCGCCGTACGAGACGATCGACGATCCGTCGTTCACGGTCATCGAGGCGACGGAGAGTTGGCTCGCCGAATACTTCGAGGGGAGCTGCGCCGACTCGCGCCTCGTGCCGCTCGATCTGCGCGGGACGCTGTTCGAGCTGCGGGTCTGGAAGAAGCTGCTCGACGTCTTGCCGGGCTCGACGCGGACCTACGGCGAGATCGCGCGCGAGCTGCGCAAGCCGAACGCTGCGCGCGCGGTCGGCCTCGCCGTCGGTTCCAATCCTGTCAGCATCATCGTCCCATGCCACCGCATCGTCGGCACGAGCGGATCGCTGACGGGGTACGGCGGCGGATTGCACCGGAAGGAGTGGCTGCTGCGCCACGAGTCGCGCTGGAGCCGCGACGGAGCGGGGCGGCTGTTTTGATGCATGGTAGTCGTGATGCACGGTAGAGGCGGACCTTCAGGTCCGCCGCCAGCGAGGACGTTCCCGCGGCCCCACCCAGACTTGGCGAGCCCGCTCGAGCAACCCATCTTCGACGAGCTCAGGTGGCATTTCGAACAGCGAGCGGCGTCGATCAACGGGGCGGCGGTCGCTGATGAGGAGCGGTTCACCCACGCGAGATCCGCCTTTTCGCCACCTCGATTCCGCGCGCTCTACCGGCACTGGCTGACCGACCGCAAGGTCGCCTTGGAGGTGGTTTCTTCACGTGCGATCGCAGACGCGATCGAGCTCAGCGCCGGCCGTGTGGAGTGCTATGTCCTGCCACATCAGTATCGCCATCTCTCCCTTGGTCCGCGTCGCTTCTCGTACGTCGAAGGGGGCCGAGGAGGGGAGGAGACCGGGTCACAGCCTCGGCCCCCCCATTCCCTGTCCTGGTGTGCCAGTCGATGCGCACGGCGAAGCCCGAGCGAGCCGCGAGGTTCAACATGCGAAGCATTTGCACTGTGACGACTTACGGTTCGCTGCGCGTGGCGCCCCGTAATGACGGGCGGCGTTTCTTGCCGCCCGCGCGTCGGCGTCCGGTTGGGAGATGGGACAGGGGTGGCCCCACGCGCCTCGAGCCGGGGTGAACGCCCATCGTGCGGTGGCGGATTAAGTGGCGTCCGTCTGAGGCCGAACCTCAGCCATTCCCAGGTGACACTGCGGCCCTTCCTTCACATCCGAGCGAACCCGGATCTTGAGATCGTTCGCGTGGCTGATGGGCTTTGGCGCGGGCTAGCCTTACACCGCGTGTACACGCATGCCAATAGGGTCTTATCATACTGACTTGTATTTACATGTAAGTTGCAGTAACATACCTGTATGGCTCATTTGGAGAACGCGCGCAAGCTCTTGCATGACGCCGAAAAGTCGTTGCGCGGCCTGATTGAACGTGCCCTGGCAGACCAGCAGTATGCCGACGTCGCGACCATTGCGCATATGGCGAACGCGATCGCGCGCCTCACCCATAGCGATGAAGCTAGGTCGCCAAGCGCCGAAGACAGTCGTCTAGGTGCCGGTCGCGAATCGTTTGATGTGCACGGTTCTGTGGAGGCGTCGGCCGTGCCTCTGTTAGCGCCGAGGGCTCGCGTCCGGCGTACTGCCAGGGCAAGCGAGTTTCCGCGATTCGAGCGCGAGGGAGACAAGCTGATAAAGATCGGGTGGTCCAAACGTGATGATCGCGTCTACGAGCATCGTGCTCCGCAGCAGGTCGTATTCCTCGTCGCTAACGCAATGGCATCAAAGGCACGTCGGAAGGGAGTGTTCACGATGGATCGCGTTCTCCCGCTCACCGATGATTCAGGAAACGAGATTCCCTCGTATCAAGCCTACGTTTCCCTTGCGTGGCTGCGCTCCATCGGTACCGTGAAGCGGCTTGGTAAAGAAGGATACATGCTCGTCAATGGTGCGCTCGACATGTCTGCCTTGCAGCGTTCTTGGGAAGCGATTCCCGAAAGGTGATTGGCGCTGTGACGACCCACACAACTGCGCCAATCGAGGCGCCGGAGGGAACGCCGTTGAAACAGAAGCTAATTAACTGGGAAATCGCCGTTTACGCTCTTCATTTGTCCGGCGGGGCATCCAAGCCTGTTCGGACCGAAGATGTCGCTCTCAAGTGCTTCGAGCTGGCGCCTGAGTCATTCTCTTGGGTTCACTATCCACAGTACCCGGACAAGGAGATAGCGAGATTCGGGCTTACTGACGCGCGCAAGGCTAAGACCGGTGCCCTCGTGACCGGCAGAGCCGGTAAGGGAATCCGTCCGGTGCCTCAGTCAAAGGGTGAGCTCTCCACTGACGGATGGATGGTCAACGAAGCAGGCGTGAAGTGGGTGCTCTCCAATGAGGAGAGGCTGTCGAGGGAATTAGGGCAGAAGGGCACGAATTACCAGCGTCAAGAGCTGCTCCGGAAAATCCGACGCGTTCGCACGCATAGATTATTCGCTACCCACCGTTCAGCTCCAGAGCAGTTCAAGCCGTCCTTAGGCGAGCTAGCCGACCTGCTGCGATGTCGCGTGGACGCGGAACAGGCGATCTGGTCAAAACGCATCGATCTACTCAAGAACCAAGCGCTGCTCGCACAACAGGACGATGTTATTTCATTCGTGCTTAGCTGCGAGACTCGCATTCGCGAGCTTATTGGCAATGAAGGGACGAGATCATGACCGTTCCGCAACTCCTTGACCTTAGCAACCCGAGATACTGGCGCCAAAACGCTCAAATGGCGGTCCGGGACATCTACGATGCCTTGGTCGAGCTGATAACGAATGCCGACGATCGATACATTGTGTTGGATCGACCAGGCCGCATAGAGATCGAGGTTGAGCGCAGGCGGAAAGAGACTCCGAGCATTCTCCGCGTTAGAGATTTCGCGGACGGGATGACCCTTTCGGTGATGAAGAAGAAACTCGCCAGACTCGGCGATCGCGTGAGCGGGATGGCAGACGGACTCAAGGTCAGAGGCTCCAACTCACGTGGAGCGAAGGATGTTGCAGTCCTTGGCGGTGTCGTATTCGACTCGATAGCTGAAGACGGAAGATATCATCGGTGCGAGATTTCTTCCCGCGGTTATTTCACGGCTGCAGAATCATCGCCGCGCGCAACGCCAGAGCATCGCGAATCGCTCGGGATACCGTCTGGAACCGGCACGGTCGTGACGCTTCAAGTAAACCCTGATGTGGCAAGCGTACCCCAGCATGACACTTTGAAGGACCAGCTTGCTTCGCTTGTGTCTCTCCGAGACATCCTCTCTTCGAATGATCGTGAATTGATTCTGAGCGACCTCAACAAGGCTCGGCGCGACACGGTCAGACCCGTCAAGCTGGAGGGACGCGACGTTGTCAAGGAACGACTCATCGTTCCTGGGTACCCCAACGCGGAAGCCAAGCTCGTTGTACGCCGTGCCTCACGACGACTCGAGAACGCGAAAACGAGATTTCGGGAAGGCGGCATCCTGATCAAGTCGTCGCATGCCATTCACGAAGCGACGCTATTCGCTCCCGAGCTTGAACACGATCCACATGCTGCGTGGTTTTTCGGCCGCCTGACGTGCGAATTTGTGGATCAGCTCTCGAATGATTACGACGATCGATTCGAAAAGGGTCTAGCTCCTACTCAGGGCAATCCTCTCCCGATCATCGATCCGATGAGGAAGGCTGGGCTTACTCGTGACCATCCGTTTGTTCGAGCGCTATTCCGCGAGGCTCTAAAACGCCTCAGGCCACTAGTCGAGGCGGAACGAAAACATCAGGAATCAAAGCGGGCGGAAATCGAGAGTCAGAACACACGACGCAGACTGAAGGCGCTTGAAAAGGAGGCGACGAGATTTCTCGACCGGTACCTGACGGAAGACGAGACCGCACGCAACCCTGAAGACAAGACTCCGGACACGCAGTTGCGAAGCAAGGGATTCAGCCTGAACCCCCCATTTGCTCAGTTGGTGGTCGGGCACAGCGCGCGCTTCTGGCTGAACGTCACTCAGGCTGCGTTCCCGGAACTGTCGGTGGGAGATCCGGTTGCTCTTGAGTGCGCTACAGCTGAGATCAGTTGTGTGAACCGCATGACACCTCTCGAGCCGCATCCGTCGCAGGAAGGAATTCTGCGCGCCTTGTGGCTGGTGAAGGGAGAAGCAGTGACTGCGGCGACGGAAGTCCGCGTCAGAGTGGCGTCAATCGTGGCGACTAGTGCGATCGAGGTCATTGCCTCAGAGCAGGACAGGTACACTTGGGTGACCGCTGTGACGTTCGATAGCAAGCGCTACACGATTCGGACAGGCTCTACTCGACACGTCACGGTTCTAGCGCCCTACCCTGACGTCGTCGACAAGCCGACGCGACTGACACTGGAGTGTTCCGATCCATCGTTCAAAACAACCGGCGAGCCAATTCTGCAACCGCGGCCTGCGTGGGGTGTCGCGATCTGCAGGTTGAGGGTTTCGTGCGATAAGGCAAATCGGAAGGCGCGCCTACTCGCTGTTGTCGGAGGAAATCGATGCGAGGCTGACATTCGATCGCTCGAACCGCTCGGCTCAACGATCAAGATTGAAGTCAAGAACGTCGATCACGTGAATCAGCGGTACTTGTGGCGCGGGAGCGTGCTCGAGATTGCTGCAAAACATCCGTCGCTCAAACGATACCTTGGCCCACCGGATGATTTCCCTGGCCAGGAAGAAAAACACTTCAGGGTGCTGCTCGCTGAAATTGTCGCTGAAGCGGTCTGCTCGCTGCTGATCAGCAAGAACGCGGGGATACGTCCGGAAGAGTACCAAGAGTACGATTGGGACGCCTATTATGCCGATTACACCAAGCTCCTGACCGAGTTCCTGCCGATTGCACATGCCTCGCAGGTGAGCGATCCATGAGCGGACCGGCAGTCCAAGCGGAATCAGTCTGGGCCCAAGTCTGTGAGGGCAGTCCACGATCCCTCTACTCCGTCGTCGCTCCGAGATCCGATTATCCCGGAGTGGGCAGCACGCCTCAGGGCTTCCCTCGCTTGCTCGGCGCGTCGCGGCCTTGACCCGCGCCGCCCGCTCCAGCCTTTTTGGGCAGTTACCGAGCGATGGGATCTGTGTGTTCGTCGCGTATCTGCTTTAATCTGCTTTATATTGGATCGTGAAGATTTGGCTGCATCTCCCGGATGCCGCAGTCGCGCAGCTCGCCGAAGAGAGACCGGATCTGTCGAGGGCTGCGCAGGAGGCCCTCGCCATCGACGCCTACCGAATGACGTCGTCGTAGGGCCGGACTTCAGCCCGGCCCTCGGCGGGACTGAAGTCCCGCCTCTACCCGTTGTGATTACGACATCAGATCGCGCGCGGGGAAAGCGCCATCTGGCCCGAAGCCCAGAGCCCGACGGCCGGAGCCTGGCGCTCTAGGTCGCCGAGAGCGCCGGCGGCGCCTCGACCGGCGGATGGACGACCTTCGTGAACTGGCCGCGCTGCAGCAGCTCCCGTCCCTTCCCACCGCGGCCCGTCACCTCGTATTTCGCGGTGCTGATCGTCTGCTCTGCGCCACGCGTCGTCTCGACCGTGAGCAGATCGCGATCGCCCGTGGACGCGATAAAGCCGAGCACGCGGTCCTCGCCCTTCTGCAGCTTGATCAGGATGACGCCCTTGCCGGGACCGGAAAGGAAGTTGACCTCCCCCACCTTGCAGATCATCGCGCGCGCCTGATACGTGGCGGCGATCAGCGTCTCATCGCCGCCGACCTGCGCCACGCCGACGACCTCGGCGTCGCCAGAGGGTCGCGCGAACTTGCGGCCCGCGCGCGTCGACGGCTCGATACACGGCGCCAGGCCGAACCTGAGCGCGTAGCCGTCGCTCGTGACGGCCACGGCGTGCGTCGGGGGGATGGCCTCCGGCGGGGCTGAAGCGCCGCCTCGACCGGCGTCCTTCGGCGGACCTGAAGGTCCGCCTCTACCGGACGGGGTACCAGCAGCGGTGATCTCGCCTGTCACGCGCGGATCCAGGCTCAGCGCTGCGACGACCCGCTCGCCGTCCTTCAGCTTGAACAACCGCTGGATCGGCTCGCCGTAGCCGGTGGACGCCGGCACGTCGATGATGCGGCACGTGTAGGCCACGCCGAAGTTGGTGAAGAACACGCACGTCGCCCGGGTGCTGCCGCCAAACGCCGCGAGCACCGCGTCGCCCTCGCGCAGGCGCGTGGACGCGAGATCCTTTACGTCCTTCTGCCGCTTCACCCACCCGTCGCGTGAGACAATCACGACGTTGTCCTCTTCGACGATGAAGGCGTCTGCGGCGTACTCGACTTCTTCCTCAGCCTCGATCAGCGTGCGGCGCTTGTCGATCTTCGGGTCGGCGTACGTCTTCTGAATCTCCTCGATCTCCTCGCGGACGATTCTCCAGCGACTCTCCTGGCTCTTGAGGAGCGCGGCGATCTGCCGCGCGCGCTTGCGCCTCTCCTCCAGCTCCTGCCGGATGATGAGGATCTCGAGCCGCGCCAGGCGGTAGATCTTCAGCTCGAGCATCGCGTCGGTCTGCTCGGCGTCGAGGCCGAACCGCTGCATGATCTTCTCGGCCGCGTCCTGCTTCCCGTCCGACTTGCGCACGAGGCGCAGAACTTCGTCGAGCGCGTCGAAGATCTTCTCCAAGCCTTCGAGGATGTGAATGCGCTTCTTGAGCGCCGCCAGCTCGTGCTCGAGACGGCCCGTGACGACATCGAGCCGGAAGTGGAGGAAGTGCCAGAGGATCGACTTGAGATCGAGCCGCTCGGGCCGCCCGACCTCCGGGTTCTCAGTCGGGATGAGGCAGGTCAGGTTGACCGGGAAGTTGGTCTGGAGCGGCGTGTGCTTGTAGAGGTACGCCATGACCATCTTCTCGTCGGCGTCCTTCTTCAGCTCGAGCGCGATGCGCACGTCCTCGGTTGACAGGTCCTTCACGTCGAGAAGCTGGGGCAGCTTGCGGCCGAGCACGATCTCGCCGATCCGCTCGACGAGCTGCGACTTGTTGACGGTGTACGGCACGCTCTCGATGTAGATCGTTTTGGTCGAGCGCGACTCGGTGCCGATGTCCCACGTGCCGCGCAAGCGGAGCGTCCCCGACCCGGTGCGGTAGATCTGCGTGATCTCCTCGAGCGTGTTCATGACCTGTCCGCCCGTCGGGAAGTCCGGCCCCTTGATGTACCGGCAAAGCTGCGTGTTGCCGAGATCCTCGTTGTCGAGCAGCTTCACGAGCGCCGTGCAGACCTCGCCCAGGTTGTGCGGCGGGATGTTCGTGGCCATGCCGACGGCGATGCCCGTCGCACCGTTGACGAGCAGGTTGGAAATCCGCGCGGGCAGCACCACCGGCTCGGTCTTCGTGCCGTCGTAGTTCGGGCGGAAGGGGACCGTGTCCTGATCGATCTCGGTCAACAGCTCGTCGCTGAGGCGCGCGAGGCGGCACTCGGTGTAGCGCATCGCCGCCGCGCTGTCGCCGTCGAGGGACCCGAAGTTGCCCGAGCCGTCCACGAGCGGATAGCGCAGCGAGAAGGGCTGCGCCATGCGGACCAGCGTTTCGTAGATCGCGGCGTCGCCGTGCGGGTGGAAGCTCCCCATCACGTCGCCGACGATCTTCGCGCACTTGCGGTGCCTGGCGTCAGCCGTCAGGTTCTGCTGCCACATCGTATAGAGGATGCGGCGCTGAACCGGTTTCAGGCCGTCGCGCACGTCGGGCAGCGCGCGCGACGTGATGACCGAGAGCGCGTAGTTGAGATACCGCGTCTGCGCCGCTTCGTGCAGCGCGACCGCGGTGGCGCCATCCGGCGACCGGACGTCCACACCGCTGTCTATTTGATCGAAGAGACCTGGACTGCCCTTCTTTCTTCGCTTCGCCATCGGGCTTCGGGCTCCGGGCTTCAGGCCTGGCCGCAGTCACGCAGAATAGATGATCGATCGATCCGCGGCAATACCGCGACGCGCGGCACGCTCGGGGCTCAGAACAGCCGTCCGCCCAGCGGTACCTCTCGCTCCGGCACGGCCAGGACGACGCCGCCTTGTCCGTCCGGCACACCAAGTGTGAGGACCTCCGACATGAACGGCCCGATCTGTTTCGGCGGAAAGTTGACGACCGCGAGGACCAGCCGATTCAAAAGCGCATCCTTATTGTACAGCGCGGTCGCTTGCGCGGAGGACGACCTCACACCGATCTCGGCGCCGAAGTCGATGCGCAGCTTGTAGGCGGGCTTGCGCGCCTCGGGGAAATCCTCGACCGCGATCACGCGCCCGACGCGAATGTCCACCTTCTC
>CAYHSN010000056.1:0-12059 GCA_964359235.1 uncultured Vicinamibacterales bacterium
AGGAACTCGATGATCTCCTGCAGCTCCTCCTTGGCCTCGTCCACGCCGGCCACGTCCTTGAAGGTGACCTTTTTCTGCGCGCTCGACGACAGCTTCGCGCGGCTCTTGCCGAACGACAGGGCCTTGTTCCCGCCGCTCTGCATCTGCCGCATGATGAAAATCCAGAAGCCGATCATGAGCAGGATCGGCGCCCACGCGTAGAGCAGCGTCGCCCACGGGCTGCTCGTCTCGGGCTTGGCCTGGATCTGCACGTTGCGCTCGATCAGCCGGTTGGCGAGCGCGTCGTACTGCGGCGGCGCGTAGGTGCGGAACTTCTCGCCCGGAGACGCCTTGGTGGTCCCGGTGATCTCGTTGCCGGTGATCGTGACCGACTCCACCTCGCCCGCGTCCACCATCGAGATGAAGTGGCTGAACGAGATGGGCTGGTCCTTGCCCTGGAAATTGGTCGAAAAGTTCCAGATGAGGACCCCCACGACCACGAGGACCATCCAGAACAATAAGCTCTTCAGGGTCGAGTTCACCCCTCGCCTCCTCACCGCTTTGCTCTCAAGAATATCACGGCTCGTCCTGGCGCCGGGACCCGGACGGCCTCATCCAGGGTTAGACCCACGACCCACACAATTCGGTCCCTTGCATCGACGACAAGGGGCGCCCGGTCCCGCTGGATCCGGTCGATCTTCTTATCGACAAACAGGTCCTGCAGCTTCTTGCGCCCGCCAAGCCCGAGTGGCCGCAACGCGTCGCCCGGCCGCCTGGTGCGAACGGCCAGCGGTTCCTCGACCGCCTCGGCCAGGACCGCGACCTGCAGGCCGCGTGCCGTCAGGGAGTCCAGCACCACCTCGTCGGCCACGCCCCGCCAGGCCGAAATCGACCACCCCAGTTCGACCAGCTCGACCTCGCCGGGGACCGGGAGCGGCCTCGCGAGGCCCGACACCGGCGCCGGCTGGGCCTGGCGCCCTACCGCACGCGTAAAGACAATCCTGTGATCCAGCCGCTCGACGCGCTGACCGGCGAGATCCACGCCGCCGCGCGCGCCGTGACGCACCAGGTCGAGGACCGCGTCGACGTGCTCGAAGCTCACGAAGCGGGCCGGCGCCGAGCTGACGAGCGCGCGTCGAATCACGCAGCGCGCCACCGCCGGGTGCAGCAGGCTCAGGGCCGGCGCGTCCAGTTCGATCGTCCCCGTGTGTGATAAGACGCATTGGCGCTCCGCTTCGATCGCTTTTTGTTCCAGCCACTCCGCATCGTCTCTGGCGATGGCCGCCTCGCGGGCGAGCACCGAGACGACGTCGGGCGAGAGGTGGCGGCGCAGGTACGGGATGAGATCGTGGCGGATGCGGTTGCGGGGATTGGCGAGATCGCGGTTCGTTTCATCCTCGCAGTACGCGAGGCCGTGCGCGGTCAGGTACTCCACGACCTCGGCGCGCGTCGTGTCGATGAACGGGCGGATGACGCGGCCAACGCGCGGGTAGATGCTCGCGAGGCCGCGGGGCCCGGCGCCGCGGAGCACGCGCAGCAGGAAGGTCTCGGCCTGGTCGTCACGCGTGTGGCCGACGGCGATGCGATCTGCGCCCAGCCGATCGGCCGCGCGCTCCAGAAACGCGTAGCGCGCGTGGCGCGCGGCGTCCTCGATCGAGGCGCCCTCGGCGGCCGCGATCGCCCGCACGTCGGCCGACTCGATCTCGATCGGCAGCGCGACGCGCGCGGCGAGGTCGCGGCAGAACGCCTCGTCATCGCCGGCGGCGGCGCGAAGCTGATGATTGAGGTGCGCGAGGCCGGCGAGCGCGATCTCCCCCGTATCGGCGAGTTCCTTCAGCACGTGCGCGAGCGCGACCGAATCGGGTCCGCCCGACAGGGCGACTACGACACGGCGGCCCCGCTCGGCGAGCGCGTGCTTTCTGAGGGTGCGGCGAACGCGGTCGGCGAGCGTCCGCATGTGAGGGAAAAAGGTGGTGCCGGTGCAGGGACTTGAACCCCGGACTCCGCGGATATGAGCCGCGTGCTCTAACCAACTGAGCTACACCGGCCTGAACGTCGAATTCTATCACGCCGGGACGCGCTCGATCACCGCCGCGGCCAGGAGCGGAATCAGCAGTTCGTGAGGGCCGATGAGCGCATACCCGCGGCCGATCCCCGCGACCGGCCGCGCAACGACGTTGGTCTGCGGGCGGTAGAGGCGCGCGAAGTCGAGATTGACGGTCGTCAGGCCCGCGAGCGAGAGGCCGCGATTGCGCACGAGGCTCACGGCCTTCAGGAACACTTCGGGCAACACGACGGCGGATCCGCAGTTGAGGTACACGCCGCCCTCGAGCTTCGCGACGTTCGACACGAAGTAGCGGAAGTCGCGCAGGCTGCCCTCGCCGAGCGCCGCACCCGACGCCGCCGGGTGCATGTGCGTGATGTCGGTGCCGATGGCGACGTGGACCGTCAGCGGAATGCCGAGACGCGCCGCGGCCGCCGCGACGCTCAAGCGTTCGTGCGGCGGATGCGCGTCGCGCAGGTAGCGGCCCACGGCCTGGCCGATGCCGAGGCCCTTCGACACGCCGTCGTTGGTCGCGCGGTTGAGGAGCGTGCCCGTCTCCTCGGCCATGCCGAACGCGCCGGAGCCGAGCGTCTCGTCCACATCCTCAGATGTCGATCCGGAGAGCGCGATCTCGAAATCGTGAATGATCCCCGCGCCGTTGGTCGCGAGGCCGGAGACCAGTCCGCGTTCCATCAGATCGATCAGGATCGGCGAGAGTCCCGTTTTGATCACGTGCGCGCCGAGACCCCAGAGGAGACCCGCGCCGCGCGCCCGCGCGTTTGCGACGGCCGAGACGACGGCCGTGAAGTCGGCGGCGGCGAGGATGTTCGGCAGGCGCTCGAGCCACTCGCCCATTCCGGCGCCGCGCACGTGCGGCTTCGCGAAATCCTCCGCGCGCGCCCTGTTCTTGCGCGAGGCGAGCGGATAGGTGCGAACGCCCGACAGATCGAACTCGTCATATGGAAACTTCACGGCGCGACTATAGCAGCAGCCCCGGCCCCGAGCCAGCGGCAGGCCCGCGGCGGGCCAGGTGCCTCCCGAGGAATGGCCGGTATAATAGCGTTGATGAGACGGCCCTCTCTTCGCCAACTGCTCGGCGCGTCCCAAGGCGACCTCGGTTCGATGTTCGGACGGCTCGAGCTGCGCGTCCTCGATGCGTTGTGGCGTCGGCGCGCGGAGGCCAGCGTGCGCGATCTGCAGGCCGATTTCCCGCGCACGGCGTACACGACGCTCATGACCACGCTCGATCGCCTGCATCGCAAGGGCGTGCTCCAGCGCATCAAGGAGGGTCGGGCCTTCCTCTACCGGCCGCGTTACAGCCGAGAGGCACTCCGCTCGCACCTGGCCGAGCACGTGCTTGGCGTGTTGCTGGGCGGCGACGCGCGTCCGATCCTTTCCTGCTTCGTCGACGTCGTCAGTCACCACGACCGCGAGCTGCTCGGCGAACTCGAGGCGCTCGTGCGCGCCAAGCGGCGGAGAGAAGCGCCATGACGTACCCTTCGATGGCCCTCGCCGTCGCGCTGGCCTCGTTCGCCGCAGTCAACTTGGCCGTGTCGCCGATGGCGCTCGCGCTCTGGCGGGCGGCGCGCCGCGACCCGGACGGCACGCAGGCGGCCGACAGGGCGGCCGGGCTCCTGCTCGTGCGGGGCCTGCCGGTGATGGTGGCGATGCCCCTGGTGGCGGGGCTCGTCGTGCCGGCGTTTCATCTGTTCGAGCCGCGCCAGAGCGACGAGGTGGTCGGGGCGTCGCTCATGGCCCTGGCCGCGGTGGGCGCGGGCCTCGTCGCGGCCGGCCTGGTCCGGGGCTGGCGAGCGCTGCGGACCACCCGCCGGCTGGTGCGTCGATGGTTGCGCAATGCGCGGCCCGTCGATCTCGGGGGCCGGCGCATCCCGACTCTCTGTATCGAGTCGGACTTCCCTGTCGTCGCCGTCGTGGGCCTCATTCGGCCGCGACTGCTCGTGGCGCGGCAAGTGCTGGACGCCTGCACACCACAGCAGATGCGCGCCGTGGTGGCGCACGAGACCGCGCACGTCAGGGCCTGGGACAACCTGAAGCGCCTCGCGATCCGGAGCTGCCCGGACGTGCTGGCGCTCGCCCAAGCGGGCCGGCAGATGGAGCGCGACTGGTACCTCGCCGCAGAGGAAGCGGCGGACGATCGGGCGGCGACGGACACGAGCCCGGCCGCGCTGGATCTCGCCGAGGCCCTGCTCACCGTGGCGCGCCTGGCGCCGGCCCGGCCGGGCGACGTGTTCCCGGTGAGCGCGCTGTTTGAAGGCGAAGGCGTCGAGCGCCGCGTGCGGCGGCTGCTCGACGGCCGCCGCCCGCGCCGCCGCGTCCCGCTGTGGCTCGCCGCGGCCCGCGCGCTCGGCCTGGTTGCCGGCGCCGCGGCGTTCACCGGCCTCATCGACGTGCGCCTGCTCGCCGGCGTTCAAGCGCTGCTCGAACTGGCCGTTTCGACCCTTCCATAGCGCATTCCTACGAAGTCTGGTAGTAGAACCGGCGCCATCCCTACACTGCACGAACGTGGACGTGCCCCGGCACCCCACACGCTGCAAGTACACTCAAATGGCTCATTCCGCGAGAGTCTCGTTCGCCGCGGCCCTGGTGCTACTCCTCATCGTCGCGCCGGCACTCGCCCTCGAGGGGCGCGTCGTCAATCGCGCCACTGGCGCGCCGGTCGCCAACGCCGAAGTCGTCGTGCTGGGTCTGACCGGCGTGGCATTCACCGACGCCGACGGCCGCTTCACGTGGAAGCCCGATCCCCAACCGCCCTTCGAGATTCTGGTCATCCTGCCGGGCGGCCGGCTCATGCGACCCGTGCTCGTCGAACGGGTGCCGGCCGACGGGCCGGTGACGATCGAGGTTTCGCCGCTCGCCGAGGAGGCCATCACGGTGGTCGGCTCGGCACCGAGCATCGAATCGACGCCGGTCGCCGGCACGACGACGCTGTCGCGCCGCGAGATCCAGGAGCGGCAGGCGGCGAACCTCACGCAGGCACTTGGCGCGATCGCAGGCGTGTCCATGGTGTCCGAGGGGCAGGCCGCGGTGCCCGCGATCCGCGGGCTGGCTCGCGGTCGCACGCTCATCCTGATCGACGGCGCGAGGGTGACGACCGAGCGCCGGGTCGGCCCGAGCGCGACCTTTCTGGATCCGTTCTCCCTCGACAGCCTCGAGGTGTCGCGCGGACCCGGCTCGGTGGCCTACGGGTCCGACGCATTCGGGGGCGTGATCTACGCACGCACGCGGCGCGTCGAACCGGGCTCGCCGCTGCGGTTCAAGGTGCAGGGATCGGCCGGCGCGGGCGTCCCCGAGGTGCACGGCGGCGTTGAAGTCTCGAAGGGGGTCGACAAAGGGGGCCTCATCGCTCAGGCCTTCTACCGCGGGGCCGACGACTACCGCAGCCCGGACGGCGAGGTGTTCAACTCGGGCTGGCGCGGCCAGGGCTTCCTCGTCCGGGGCGATCACACGATCGGCAGCGGTCTTTTTTCGGCCGGCTGGCAGAGCGACTTCGGCCGGGACATGGGCCGCCCGCGGAACAACTCGCGGACCGTCCGCTTCTTCTATCCCATCGAGGACTCGCACCGCTTCACGACGTCCTACGAGGTGAATCAGGCGTGGGGGTTCGACCACCTCGACGTCACGGCGCTCCTCAGCAGCCATGCGCAGGCCACCGGCCAGGATCGCTTCGCGACGGCGACCACCCCACGCTCCATCGAGCGCGCGGACGTGTCGGCCCGCGACTTCCAGCTGCGAGGCAAAGGCGAGCGTCTGGTCGGCTCCGCGAAGGTCTCGATGGGCCTCGACCTGAACGGGCGCTACGGGCTGCACGCGCTCGATACCATCCTCGTGTACGACCAGTCGGGCGCGCTCGCGCGGACCACAAAGAACGTGTCGGTGGACGACGCGCAGCGGACCGACGTGGGTCTTTTCGCGTCGATCGAGGCACCGGTCACGACCAGAATCGCGATGGCCGGCGGGCTGCGCGGCGATTACGTGACGACCCGGAACGAGGGCGGCTACTTCGGCGACCGCTCGACGTCGAACGGGGCGGTGTCGGGCTTCGTGTCGCTGACGGCATCGATCGCGCACGGCTTCAGCCTGACAGGTCAGGTCTCGCGCGGGTTCCGCGATCCGACGCTCTCCGACCGCTACTACCGCGGTCCCACGGGCCGCGGCTTCATCACCGGCAACCCGGATCTCGATCCGGAGACCAGCCTTCAGTTCGACTTCGGCGCCAGGCACACGGTCGGGCGGTACCGCTGGGCGTTCTACGCCTACGAGTACCGCATCACGGACCTGATCGAGCGGTACCAGACGGCACCGGACTTTTTTTACCACCGCAATCGGGGGCGAACTCGCATCCGGGGCGGCGAGCTTGAACTGCAGGCGGACCTGGGTCACGGCGTGACGACGGAACTCTCGGGCCAGATTCAGCGCGGGCGCGCCCTCGACGACGACACGTGGCTCGACGACATCTCGACCGACACCGTGTCCGCCCAGATCCGGCGGCAGTTCGGCGACAAGGGCTTCGCGCAGATGCGCGCCTCGGTGTACGCACGAGACGAGCGGGGCGGCCCAACCGAGCAGATCGTCGGCGCGCACACGCTCCTGGATGCGGCGGCCGGGTACAAGCTGACACGGGAGCTGGAGCTTCGCGTGGCCGTGCGCAATCTGCTGGATCAGCAGTATCTGTTGAGTCCGGACACTCGGGCCGTGCTGGCGCCCGGCGCGTCGATGCTCCTGACGGTCGTGGTGACCTTCTGAGTCGCCCCGGTTACAGGAGCAGCATCGCATCGCCATAGCTGTAGAACCGGTACTCCTGCCTGACGGCTTCCCGGTAGGCCGCGAGAATCCGGTCGCGTCCCGCGAACGCCGCGACCAGCATCAGGAGCGACGAGCGCGGCAGGTGGAAGTTCGTGATGAGCCCGCCGACGGCCTGGAATTCGAATCCTGGATAGATGAACAGATCGGTCCGCGCGGCGCCTTCCCGCGCCCTTCCCTCCCCCGCTCGAACCGCCGTCTCCAGCGCGCGCGTCGTGGTCGTGCCGACGGCGACGATGCGCCGGCCTTCGTCCAGCGCGCGGTTGATCGCGGCGGCCGCCGTCTCGCCGATCTCGAACGGCTCCGGATCGACCGTGTGATCCTCGACGCGCTCGGCGCGGACGGGCTTGAACGTGCCGTAGCCGACGTGCAGCGTGAGGGCGGCGCGCTCGACGCCGCGCGCGTCGAGCGCCGCGAGGAGCGCATCCGAGAAGTGCAGGCCCGCCGTCGGCGCGGCGACCGATCCGCGCGCGCGCGCGTACACCGTCTGATAGCGGTCGCGATCGCCAGCCGCATCCGCGCGCTTGATGTACGGCGGCAGCGGCACGTGCCCGATCGCGTCAATGCAGGTCTCGAGATCGGGGCCCGAGTCCACCACGAGACGGATCACACGCCGGCCGTAGAATCTCCGCGCGAGGATCTCCGCGCGCAGGCGCACGCCCGGTCCGTCGAACACCACGTGCTCGCCGGGGCGCAGCTTCTGACCGGGGTGCATCAGCGCATCCCACCGGTCGCCGTCCCGCCGCTCGAGCAGGAGGCACTCGACCGCGCCGCCGCTCGGGTCGCGCCGGCCCAGCAGCCGCGCGGGGTACACGCGCGTGTCGTTGACGACGAGCAGGTCGCGAGGCCGGAGCCAGTCGGCGAGCGCGGCGACCGACGCGTGCGTGACGGCGCCCGAGCGCCGATCGAGCACCATCAGGCGCGATGCGCCGCGCTCGACCGCCTGCTGGGCGATCAGCCGCTCGGGCAGCTCGTAGTCGAAGTCGGAGACGTTCATCTCGGGGCTTCAGGTTTCAGGCTTCGGGCTTCAGGCTTTGTCGCGCTGCATGCAGGACGATCGGGAGCCTTTAGCCCGAAGCCTGGAGCCTCAATCTCGAAACTATTGTACGATTCGCCTGCGTGTCCGGCTGAGGCCGGACACGGGTGCAGGCCTCCACAGTGCGGTCCGAGGATAGTCGCAGCTCTCGACGCTGAGACTGTTCGTGAACGCCGTGCTGCTCGGGCCGGCCTTCACGCGATAGGGCCTTCGTGGGGGCCGGCTTCAGCCGGCCCGTGATCCCTGTAGGGGCCGACCTTGGTCGGCCCGGACTTCATGAAGATCTACCCCGGTTCCCCGTATCCGCTTGGCGCCACCTGGGACGGCATCGGCGTCAACTTCGCGATCTTCTCGGAGCACGCGACCTCAGTGGAGCTCTGCCTCTTCGACGGCGCGGACGCGCAGACCGAGTCGGTCCGCATCACGCTCCCCGACCAGACCGACATGGTGTGGCATGGCTACCTGCCAGACGCCCGGCCGGGGCAGCTCTACGGCTACCGCGTGCACGGGCCGTACGACCCACGTGCCGGTCATCGCTTCAACCCCGCCAAGGTCGTCATGGATCCGTACGCGAAAGCGGTTGGCCGCCCCACGCAGTGGCACAACTCGCTCTTCGGCTATCGGACGGACGATCCGGCCGAGGATCCGGCGATCGATACGCGCGACAGCGCGCCGTTCGCGCCTCTGGCCGCCGTCGTTGATCCGGCGTTCACGTGGGGCGACGATCGGCCGCCGCGGACGCCGTGGCACCACACGCTCATCTACGAGCTGCACGTCAAGGGCTTCACGAAACTCCACACGGGGATCCCCGAGCCGCTTCGCGGCACGTATCTCGGCCTCGCGTCGGAGCCGGCCATCGAGCACCTGTTGAGCCTGGGCGTCACGGCCGTCGAGCTGATGCCGGTGCACCACCACGTCGACGAGTGGCACCTCGTCCAGCGCGGTCTCACCAACTACTGGGGCTACAACACGCTGTCGTACTTCGCGCCCGACACGCGTTACACCGCGTTGGCCGCGCCGCTCGAGTCCGTACGCGAGTTCAAGATGATGGTGCGGGCGCTCCACACGGCCGGTCTCGAGGTCGTCCTCGACGTGGTCTACAACCACACCGCCGAGGGCGATCACCTCGGCCCGACGCTGTCGCTGCGCGGCATCGACAACCGGTCGTACTACCGGCTGCGCGCGGACGATCCGCGGCACTACGAGGACTTCACCGGCTGCGGGAACACGCTCAACATGCTGAGCCCGCGCGTGCTCCGGCTCATCATGGACAGCCTGCGGTACTGGGTGCTCGAGATGCACGTCGACGGGTTCCGCTTCGATCTGGCGAGCGCGCTCGCGCGCGAGCTGCACGCCGTCGACAAGCTCGGGTCGTTCTTCGACATCATCCACCAGGATCCGGTGCTCTCACGCGTGAAGCTCATCGCCGAGCCGTGGGACCTCGGCGAGGGCGGCTACCAGGTGGGCAACTTCCCCGTCGGCTGGACCGAGTGGAACGGCAAGTACCGCGACGCGGTGCGACGCTTCTGGCGCGGGGATGGCGGCGTGGTGTCGGAGCTGGCGACGCGGCTCGCGGGCAGCAGCGACCTGTACGAACACGGTGGGCGGCGCCCCTACGCGAGCATCAACTTCGTCACCGCGCACGACGGCTTCACGCTCGCCGATCTCGTGAGCTACGAGCGCAAGCACAACGAGGCCAACGGCGAGGACAACCGGGACGGTGAGACCCACAACCTGAGCTGGAACTGCGGCGTGGAGGGTCCGACGAGCGACCCGGCGATCAGCGAGCTGCGCCGCCGGCAGATGCGGAGTCTCATGGCGACACTCTGCACCTCGCTCGGCGTGCCGATGCTGAGCGGCGGCGACGAGGTCGCGCGTTCGCAGCGGGGCAACAACAACGCCTACTGTCAGGACAGCGCGCTGAGCTGGACGCCCTGGGATCTCGCGCCGGACCAGCAGGAGTTCCTCGAGTTCACGCGGCGCCTCACCGCGCTCTGGAAGGCGCAGGCGGTCATGCACCGGCGGAGGTTTCTGCAGGGGCGCCCGATTCGCGGCGCCGGCGTGAAGGACATCACGTGGCTGAACCCTTCCGGCCACGAGATGACCGACGCGGATTGGAGCTACCCGGAGGTGCGCCGGCTCGGCGTGCGCGTCGCCGGCGACATCGAGGAAACCGACGAGCGCGGCGAGCGCATCGCCGGCGACACGTTGTTACTGTTCTTCAACGCCGACGCGGCGCCGACGCCGTTTGTCCTGCCGACCGACGGGGCGGCCGCGCGGTGGGAGACGCTGGTGGACACGGCAAGTCCGCAATCGCACGGCGTGCTCCGGGCCGGCGACGCCTACCGGATGGAAGGCCGCTCGATCGTGATGTTCCGGCTCACCGACCCGCTCCGACCCTCGCCGGCGGCGTAGCCGATGGCCTCAGCCGAGCGGACAAGGCTCGTCGTGATCGTCGCCGTCACGGCGGCCGCGCGCCTGCTCTACCTCGCCGCCACCGTCCCGCCCGAGCCGGCCAACTACTACTGGCGTGTCGCCACGGGACTCCTGACCGAAGGCCGGCTGGCGGACGCCGGCGTCGCGACCGCCGCGTTCGAGCCCGGGTACCCGGCGTTCCTGGCCCTCGCGCGCCTGGCGAGCGCCGACCACGCCGTGCTCGTCCTCGCGTGCCAGATCGGCGTCGCCGCGCTCGGCGCCGCGCTCCTCTACCACCTGACGCTCCGGCTCTCGGGCCGCCCGCTTGCCGCCGCGATCGCCGCGCTCGAGTTCGCCCTCTACCCGTACCTCATCCGACAGTCCGTCGCCTTCATCGAGGTCACGCTCGTCTCAACGCTCGTCATCGCCTCGACACAGGCGTTCGTCAGGATTCGGGATTGGCGAAGCGCCGCGGCGTGCGGGGGGCTGCTGGCGCTCGGCGTGCTCACGCGCGCGGCGATCGCCCCGCTCGCCGCGCTCTGGGCCGGCACGCTCTGGCTGCGGGGCCGGCGCTCGGCGGCCGCGTGGATGATCGTGGCGGCGGTCGTGCCGGTGCTGCCGCTCTCCGTGCTGCTCCATCGCTACGACGGATCGTTCGTGCCGACGCGCGACGGCGAGAACCTGTTCGTGGGCAACTGCGAGTACTCAGACCGGTTCATCCCGGCCTACGACGTGGACTTTCTCGTGGAGCACGGCGTCGATGTGGCCGCGCGCGCGCTCGGCGTCGCGCCCGGCGAGGCGTCGCGGGGCGCCCTCGACGACGAGATGCGGCGCCAGGCGCTCGCGTTCATCCGGGCGCACCCGTGGCGGACGTTGAAACTGAAGGTGATGAACGTCGCCTACCTGTTCCAGCCGCGGATCGTGCCGTACGTGCCGTGGGGCCCCGCCTCGTCGGTCACGTTCCTGCCCGACGGGAACTTCCGGATCGAACGCCCGCGCGAGCGGGATCGACGGGCCGAACTGGCGCACGGTCTGGTCCACACGTTCGTGCTCGTGACCGGGCTGATCGGCCTCGTGCGCCGACGTCGCGACTGGCGGCAGGACCTGCCGCTCTGGATGGCGCTCCTCACCGTCACGGCTGGCGCCGTGGTGTACTTCCCGTCGACGCGGATCGCCGCGCCCGTGATGTTCGTCTGGATGTTCTACTCGGGCTGCGCGCTGGCGACGATCCGCGCGAAGGATGTCGAATACGTCGACAGGTGTCAGAGCGCCCACCTGAGCAGCACCGCGCCGACGGTGAACCCGGCCCCGACCGACGCCAGCAGCACCAGATCGCCCTTCTTCAGCCGCCCTTGCTTGATCGCATCCGCGAGTGCGAGCGGGATCGTGCCGGCCGTCGTGTTGCCGTACATTTCGAGATTGATGATGACCTTGCACGGGTCGAGGCCGAGCCGCTGGGCGGCGGCTTCGATGATGCGCCGGTTCGCCTGGTGGGACACGAAGAGATCCACCTGATCGAGCGTCAGGCCGTTTTTCTCCAGCACGCGCCGCGAAATTTCCTCGGTCTTCCTCACCGCGAACTTGAAGACCGTCTGGCCGTCCTGCTTCACGTAGTGCAGGCGCTGGTCCACCGTCTCGTGCGAGGCCGGACGCAGGCTGCCGCCCGCGGGCATCTGCAGCGCCGGACCGCCGCCGCCGTCGACCTCGTGCGCGAAGTCGATGATGCCGGGCTCGTCGTCTCGCGCCGGGCTCACGACGACCGCG
>CAYHSN010000057.1:0-6973 GCA_964359235.1 uncultured Vicinamibacterales bacterium
GCACGTGAGCACACCATCATCCGCGACGGATCGGTTGCGTCCGAGTGGCTGCGCTGAGGCCGGTCCGGATTCCCGCGCTCAGACCTTGTTCTTGTGGCAGAAGGCGTCAACCCAGCCGGCGTCGGCGTCGATGAACTCGATGCCGACGCGGTAGTGGGGCGGCGCCGGCGGCTTGGCGAGCTCGAACCGCGCCCAGGCAATCGATCCGCGGAAGCGCGACACGTCGCGCTCGACCGCGATCGTCACGCGGATCTTCTGATCCGGCCGCAGCGACTTCGGGCAGAGCGCCTGGGCGCCGATCGTCGACATGTCGATGACCTTCGCCGGATTGCCGTCGAGCTGAATCTCGATGCCCGGCCGGAAGCGGACGCGCGGCGCGCGGCGGGTGCCGTGCCAGTCGAGCGGACGCGGCGGCGCTTCGGTCACGATCGTCGCCGCCGTCGCGGCGCCCTCGCCGCTCTCGCGGCCCTCGTCGGGCAGCGCCACCGGCGTCACCGGCCGCGACACGGTGCGCACGTAATCGCCCGTGTGCGAGATGACACGCAGTTCGAGGTGCGCGAGCGACGGATCGGCCTTGATGCGGTTGATGAGCGCGGCGCCGCGTGGTGTCGCGGCGAAGAGCCGCTCGAGCACGACGAGCGGCGGCCGGTGCGTCGTGATCGCCTGCAGCGCCTGCAGCGGCTCCGAGTCGGCGAAGCTGAGCGCGTCAGGCTCGGCCTCCACGCGTTCGCGCAGGGCCGCCATGACGTCGGACGCGGCGATGAGGACGGCGGAAGGCGGCATCACGACTCCGGGTGAGTCAGTCTAATCGGCGCGCGCGCCGCGTGCAATCGTCTCCTCTGTAGACCTTCCTGACAATCTTCTCGGCCGCCTTCTGGATGTCGGAGGTTTGCGCAACCAGCGTCACGGTCCGGCGGCAGTCGGGGCTCATGCGTCGAGGGTCCTCCTTGGCGCTCCACACTATACGCGATGGCGGCTGGGTCGCGGACACGTGCACAACCGTGCGTGACGGAATTCCGGCACGGGCGCCCCGACCGATTTCGCCGTATGATCTCAACCGTTGAGTTTCTGTGCAGTTGGCGGCCCGGTGGCCTTGGCAGCCACGTTGCTCTCTTCACCGGGGCTGGAGCCCGAGCGCGCCCGATCTGTGACCCGGGCTCGACCGCTTCCGGCCGAGAGGTACGCATGCTTCTCGCCATTCCGCTCGCCCTGCTGCTCGCGCCGGCGTCCCCGCCAGCGCGCCAGCCCTCCGAACAGACGCAGGCCTGTCTGGCTTGCCACGGCGACCCAGACTTGACGGTCACGCTGCCCAGCGGGGAGGTCGAGCGGCTGTACGTGGACTACGCCGCGTTTGCGCGATCGGTCCACGGCACGCGGCTTTCGTGCACCGACTGTCACACCGATATGACCGGAGTGCCGCACGAGCGCCGGCCGTTCAAGACGTCGCGCGAGTTCACGATCGCCTATTACGAGCAGTGCAAGCGGTGCCACTTCGCCAATTACACGAAGACGATCGACAGCGTGCATTACCAGTCGCTCGCGCGCGGGGATCGCACGGCGCCGGTCTGCGTGGACTGCCACGGCGCGCACACGACGACGCGCGCGGGACAGCCGAGGGCCGAGATCTCCAAGACGTGCGCGACGTGCCATGCAGGCGTGTCGATGACCTACGCGAAGAGCGTGCACGGGCACGCGCTGATCTCGGACGGCAACACCGACGTGCCCGTCTGCACCGACTGCCACCGCTCGCACGACATCGCCGGCCCGCGCGAGCAGCGATGGCGGCTCAGCACGCCGGAGATTTGCGGCGGTTGCCACACGAACCGCGATCTCATGGCCAAATACGACATGTCGATCGCGGTCGTCGACACCTACCTGGACGACTTCCACGGCAAAACGGCCTCGCTTCAGAAGACCGAAACCGGGAGCGACGTGGGGAACGTCGCCGCCGTGTGCACCGATTGTCACGGGGTGCACGACATCACGAAGACCGACGATCCGGGCTCGAAGGTGATGCGCGCCAATCTCGTGAAGACCTGCCAGCAGTGTCACACCGGCGCGACGGAGAACTTCCCGGCCGCGTGGCTCTCGCATTACGAGCCGAGTTGGCAGCGTGCGCCGCTCGTGTACGGCATCAAGCTGTTCTACTCGATCATGATCCCGTTCATGATGTTCGGGCTCGTCCTGCAAATCCTGCTGCACCTGTGGCGGGTGGTGGTGAACCGATGAGCGCGTACGTCGAACGATTCAGTGTTCGCCAGCGCGCCGAGCACTTCATGGGCATGGTGTTGTTCACCGTACTGGCGGTGACCGGCCTGCCGCAGAAGTACTCGGACGCCGGCTGGGCGGCCGGGTTGATCGGCGGGATGGGCGGGATCGAGACCGTGCGGTGGTTCCACCGCACCGCCGGCGTGCTCTTCTCGATCATGACGGCGATCCACGTCGGCTCGAGCGTGGCCAGTGTGGTCAGGGGCACGGCCTCGCTCTCGATCGTGCCCAACCGGCAGGATTTTCGCGATGCCATCATCAACCTGCGCTACTATCTCGGCCTGACGGACCATCAGGCTCGCTTCGACCGGTTCGACTTCCGGCAGAAGTTCGAGTACTGGGGCCTCGTGATGGGCGCGGTGGTCGTGATCGCGACGGGCTGGGTGCTCCTGTTTCCGATCGAGACGACGACGCTGCTGCCGGGTGAGATGATTCCGGCCGCGCAGGCGGCGCACAGCAACGAGGGGCTGATGGCGTTTCTGGTCGTGATCGTCTGGCACATCTACAACGCGCACCTGAACCCGGACATCTTCCCGTTCGACACCACCATCTTCACCGGCAAGATCACCATCGAGCGCCTGCGGCACGAGCACCCGCTGGAGTTCGAGCGGCTGAAGGCCGCCGGGGAGATCGAGGAGGGCCCGGTTGCGTGAGTATCTGGCCCAGAACATCCTCCACGCGCTCGTCGCGGCCGGCGTCATCGAGACGCTGCTGCGCTACTGGCGCCTGACACACCCAGCCGAGCGGCTCGCGTTCCGGCTGCTCGCGCTGACGCTCCCGCTCGCCGTTCTCCCCGTCTTCTGGGCCTTCGCGCCGTTTCGTCTCGACCCCGCCTTCGCCGATGCCTTCGCGCTCTTCGCCTCGGTGCATTGGGAGGCCGTGCGCGTGGGAAGTGTCGGGCTCGGCGCCCTGCTGCTCGCCGGCGCCTGTGCGGCGGGCGTCCTCCTGTACCTGAGAGACCTGACGCCGCTCCTGCGCGCCCGCTGGCGGCACGAGGGGCCGGCGGTCGATCTGCCGGCCGAGGATTCGCTGGCCCGTGCGGTCAGCGATCTCTCGCGGCGCGTGGGCCTGCGCATCCGGCCCGCCCTGCGGGTGATCGATGAAACCGTGCCGGTGTTGTTCGCGTCGGGCGTACGGCGCCCGGCGCTCGTCGTGTCGCGCGGCGCGGTCGAGCGGCTCGATGAGGCGCAACTCCGCGTGACGCTCGCGCACGAGCTGGTGCACCTGGGGCGTGGCGACGTGCTGCTCGGCTGGGCCGTGATGGCGGCGCGCACCCTGATGCTGTTCAATCCGATCAGCCAGCTCGTCGCGCGGGGCGTGGTGCTCGAAGTGGAACGCCGGGCGGACGACACGGCCGCCCACGTGCTCGAGGCGTCCGCGACGCTTGCCGACGGCATGGAGCGTCTGGTGGGCGCGCGCTTCGAGACGCCCGCTGCGCGGGCCCGCGAGGGAAGGATCAACGGCTACATCCTGGGCCTCGCGCTCAAAGGGCGGGCCGCCGCGCTCGCGCGGCGGTGCGGCCGGCTTCGTGATGGATGGCCACCGATGCGACGCGGTCTGCCGGGCCTTCGCGTCGGGCTGACGTGCGTGGCGCTGGCCGGTCTGCTGTTCTTCATCGTCTGAACGCGGCATGATCGAAGCGATGTCCGTACGCGGAACCGTGCGCGAGACGGCCGGCATCGTGGGGCCGCTCGTCATCGTGATGGCGCTTGCGGCCGCCGCGCTGCGAGGGCTCGATGTCCTCCCGCGCTGGGTGGCCGGCGAGGGCAGGGGCGTCGTGCGGTACGCGTCGGTCGCCGGAGTCGAACAGGTCTTCGGCGAGCGGCTCCTGATGCCGGCGTTCTTTCCCGCCACCCTGCAGTGGCCGCCCGCGGCCGTCCGGTTTCACGCCGGGCCGCCGCCGGCCGTCGCGGTGACGTTCGCCGCCCGCGACGGCGGCGCCGAGCGCCTCGTGCTCTACGAAACGCGCGGCGCGCGTGCGTCGATCCCGATGGCGCTGATGCCGGCCGGGCTGGTCCTGTACCGCGTCGTCGTGCCCGTTGCCCAGGGTGAGGCCGTGCTGTACCGCGTGCAGATGTCCGACGGAGCCATTCGCAACGATCTGGTGTGGCACCGCGATGACGCGGCGGTGGCGCTCCGCTACGCCGGTCCGGCCGACGAGCTCGTGACGATCGCAAAAAGCCTGCGGCGGGGGCGGCCATGAGCGAGGCGACACACGTCGATCCCGCCCGGAGCCGCAGCCTGCGGGCGCGGGTCTTCGTGCTGATCGGCGCAGGGGTCTTCGTGCCGCTCGTGGCGCTCGGTGTGGCGAGCTGGACGAGCCTGAGCGCCCTGCGTCTCCAGCTCGGCGATGAGCGGCAACTGCTCGCCGCCAGCTTCGCCGAGCACCTGGACGACGTCGTCCGGGGCAATCTCGAGCTGCTCCAGAACGCGGCGACGGCGCCGCGCGTGGATCCGACCGACGTGGACCCGGCGCCGGAACACGCCGCGCTGCGTGAGGCGTTCCTGCACGCGCACCTCATGCGCCGGGTCTTTGTGGTGGATCTCGCGATGGCCGTGCTGGCCGAAGAACCGACGCCCGGGGGTACGGACTTGCCGCCGGAGGCGGTCGAGGCCGCGCGGGGCGCGCTCGAGGCTGGACGTCCCACAGTGACCAACCTCATCACGACCGGGGACGGTTCCCGCCGCCTGCTGCTGTTCGTGCCGATCCGCGACTGGCGCGGCGGCATCGCGGGTCTCGCCGGCGGGGAAGTCGATCCGGCAGCCGCCGCGTTCGCCACGCTGCTGCGGCCCTTCCGTGGCAGGCCGGGCGGCGCGATCGATCTGGTGGACGCGCAGGGCGCCGTGCTCGCGACGACCGAGGGCGGCCGGCAGTTTGGGACGAGCGAATTCGCGGTCCGCGCGAGCGAGGTGATACGCCGCGAGCGCGGGCGGCGCGCAACCGGCACCGGCGCGACCGTGCCCGCCGAGACGAGCGTCGCGATCGCGCCGCTCGGCACGGCGCCCTGGGCCATCGTCGTGCGCGAGCGCCTGGACGCCTCCGCGACCGCCCTGGCGGCGCTGCGGTGGCGCCTGGTGGCGCTCATCCCGGTGCTGCTGTGCGTCGGCGCGCTCTTCGCGTGGGGCGCCGCGCGCAGCATCACGAAGCCCCTGGGACTGCTGACCCGCGCGGCCGAGCGGATCCGGGCCGGCGAGCTCAGCCAGACGATTCCGCCTCTCGGCAGAGACGAAATCGGCCGCCTCGGCCAGTCGCTCGAGTCGATGCGCGCGGCGCTCGAGCAGTCCATCGAAGGCGTCGAGCGCGCCAACGAGGATCTCGAACGTCGCGTCGAAGAGCGCACGCGCGAGCTGGAGCGCCTCTATCGGGAACTGCGCACGCGCGACGAATCCCGCGGTCAGTTACTGAGCAAGGTGATCTCGGCGCAGGAGGACGAGCGCAAGCGGATCGCGCGCGAGCTGCACGACGAAACCAGCCAGATGCTGAACGCGCTCGCCATGGGCCTGGAGACCACGTACGCCAGCGCCCAAAGCGCGGCGATGCGCGAGCGGCTGGCCGAGGCGAAAGCGCTCACGGTGCGCGCGCTCGACGAGCTGCACCGCCTGATTTACGATCTGCGCCCGTCGATTCTCGACGACCTGGGCCTGCTGCCGGCCGTCCGCTGGTTCGCGGAGCGGCATCTGAAACCGCTCGGAATCTCGGTACGTTGCGAGTGCGCGGAGATCGATCAACGGTTCACGCCCGAGTTCGAGATCGCGGTCTTCCGTGTGGTCCAGGAAGCGATCACCAACATCGCGAGGCACGCCGAAGCCGAGACCGTGCTCATCGAGTGCGAGCCGTCGGGCGGTGACCTCGTGATCGACATCGAGGACGATGGCCGCGGGTTCGATCCCGGGGCGGTCACGACCTCGGGCGACGCGCAGCGCGGGTTGGGGCTGCTGGGGATGCGCGAGCGGGTGGAGCTCGTCGGCGGAACGGTGAGGATCGACTCGGCGCCCGGACGAGGCACGCACGTGTCGGTCCGGGTGCCCATGCCGGCGGAGGTGGCGCGTGGCTAAGATCCGGGTGCTCATCGCTGACGACCACGCGGTCCTGCGCGACGGAATCCGCGCGCTGCTCACGCTCGCCGAGGATATCGAGGTCGTGGGCGAGGCGGCCGACGGCGCCGAGGCGATCGCGGCGTGCCGGACGCTGCGCCCCGATCTGGTCTTGATGGACATCGCGATGCCGGGCCTCGGCGGGCTCGAAGCCACGCTCCAGATTCGCAAGGAGCTGCCCGACGTGAAGGTGCTGGTCCTCACGCAGTATGACGACCGCGAGTACATCCGGCGGTTCCTCAAGCTGGGCGTGTCGGGATACGTGCTGAAGAAGGTGGCGGGCGCCGAACTGGTCGCGGCCGTGCGCGCGGCGTCGAAAGGCGGCCTGGTGCTGGATCCCGAGATCGCGCGAGACGCGATTCGCGAGGCGGAGGGGCCCGCGGCCGTGACGGCCGCCGACCCCTACGACTCGCTGACCGACCGGGAGAAGCAGGTCCTGAAGCTGGTGGCCGAGGGCCGAAGCAACAAGGAGGTGGCGGAGCTGCTCGACATCAGCGTCAAGACCGCCATGTCGCACCGCGAGCACGTGATGGAGAAGCTCGGTCTCCACAGCCGGACCGATCTCATCCGCTTCGCGCTTCGCCAGGGCGTCATACGGGTCGAATCGTAA
>CAYHSN010000057.1:7073-11661 GCA_964359235.1 uncultured Vicinamibacterales bacterium
GCGCTCGGCCAGGTAGGCCTCGCCGGGGCGCCACTGCGGGGCGACGGCCGCCAGCAGGCTCATCGCGCCGGCGCGCACCGCGCGCACGATTCGCCGCGCGACGAAGTCCAGGACCATCGCGACGCCGATGAAGGGGAGGAAGAACACGTAGAGCGCGCCCATGATCGGGGCGAGGACGAGCATCGCCAGGACGGGCACGCGCGCGTAGCGCTCGTTGGCTTCGCCAGGAAGCAAACCGCCCTGCGGCTCGATGAGCGTGACTTCCCACTTCGCCCCGTTCCAGTAGAACCCCTGCCGGACCGTTTCGCCGCCTGTGTGCCGGAACATGATCTGCCTCCTTGTGGCCTCGGCTCCTCGCCGTTTTCTGTACTCAATGTAGGCCCGGGACGCGATTCCGACAATCGGGCGAAGGTCCGATTCGTCTCGGGAAAACACCCGAGATCGTCGGGAATCACACCGGAGGGGCGGAAACGTCCATGGAATCCAAGGGAGTATTCCAGACGCCTTGTGCCCGCGAGTGCGCCAAGCTAGACCCCCGGGAGGAGAAAGCACTGGCTGAGGAAGGCTAGCGCCCGATCTACAGCAGCGCCCTCGCGGCCAGCGCCGCCAGCGCACCGCCCGCCAGCGGCCCAACGATGGGCACCCACGCGTAGCTCCAGTCGCCATCGCGCTTCGAGCCGAGCGGCAGCACGGCATGGGCCAGGCGCGGACCGAGGTCGCGGGCGGGATTGATCGCGTAACCGGTCGTGCCGCCCAGGGCGAGGCCAAGACCCAGCACGAGCAGCGCCACGGGCAACGCGCCGATGCTGCCGAGGCCGATCGGCACGGTCTGCGTCTCGCCGCCAACGCCAGGCAGCGTGATCGTGGCGCTGGTCATCAGGAAGATCGGGAACACCAGGAAGAACGTTCCGATCACCTCGCAGTACACCGCGCGTGGGATCGACCGGATGTTGGGCGCAGTGCAAAAGACGGCGAGCTTCGCGTTCCGATCGTCGGTGATCTTGAAATGCTCGCCGTAGAACACGCCGACGATGACGGCCCCGAGGAACGCACCCACCAGCTGCGCCAGCATGTAGCCAGGCACGGCGTTCCACGCGAACACGCCCCGCAGTGCGAGCGCCAGCGTCACCGCGGGGTTCAAGTGCGCGCCGCTAGAGGACTGGGCACAGAACACTCCGACGAACACGCCGATGGCCCATCCCCAGGTGATCACGATCCACCCGGAGTTCCCGCCCTTGGTGCGGGCCAGCACGACGTTGGCCACGACGCCCGCTCCGAACACGATGATGCAGGCCGTGCCGATCATCTCAGCGAGTAATGGGCTCATACGGGTAGGTACCCCTCAGCAATAGCGCTGAACTCCGCAACCTGCTGCTTCTGCCACGCCTCGTCTCGACCCAGTTCGGCCGCCATCAGTCGCGCCACGGCCGGCGCCATGTGTAACGCGGCCTTCACGTTCAGCGACAGCGCCCGCGTCCGCCTCGCCAGCGCGTCGTCCACCGTGCGGGCCATTTCGTGGCGCACGGCCCAGAAGATCTGTGCCGCGCGGATGGGCAACGCCGGGTCGAGCACGACGTCGAGATCCGGACGCCCCTCGATCAGTCTTTTGAGCGCGAGCGCATCTTCGCCATAGTCCGCGAATGCGCCGAACTGCGCGGCGGACTGGTGGTATCCATGGATGCGCAGGTCCCGCGTGACGCTCGGCCGGTCCTCAAGACCGGCGAGCGTGGCCGCATGGTTCACGCAGTCTTCCGCCATCCTTCGATACGTCGTCCACTTGCCGCCGGCGATCGTGAGGAGGCCCGACTTGCTGATCTGGATCGTGTGCTCGCGCGAGAGCGCCGACGTATTGCCAACGTCGCCGGCCTTGACAAGCGGACGGATGCCCGCGAAGGTGCTCAGGATGTCGGCTCGGCTCGGGTTCTCGGAGAGGTAACCACTGGCCGTCTCGAGGATGAAGTCGATTTCCTCGCTGAGCGGCCTGGGCTCGAGCGACACATCGGTGATCGGTGTGTCGGTCGTGCCGACGACGGCGTGACCGTGCCAGGGAATTGCGAACATCACACGAGCGTCCCGTGTGCGCGGCACCATGATCGCCGTGTCGCCGCCAAGGAACCGCTTGCCCAGGACGATGTGCACGCCCTGGCTGGGCGCGATCATCGCCGCGGCCGCCGGATCGTCCATGTGGCGAACCGCGTCGCAGAAGGCGCCGGTGGCGTTGATGACACAGCGCGCGGCGACAGCGTGCTCGTTGCCCGACTCGGCGTCACGAAACACGGCGCCGTTCACATAACCGCCTTCATCCTTCCGAAGCTGGATCAGGGGCGCGTAGTTCACGAGGCAGGCGCCCTTGCTCACCGCGGTCCGCGCGAGGTCGATCAGCAGGCGGCTGTCGTCGAACTGCCCGTCGTGATAGAGGACGCCGCCGCGCAGGCCCTCCTGCTCGAGCGTGGGGATCCGCTCGAGCACCTCCTCCGTCGTCAGGACACGCGATCGGCCGAAGCCGTGTTTGCCGGCCAGCATGTCGTAGACGCGCATGCCGAGGCCGTAGAACGGCGCCTCCCACCAGAGGTAGTTCGGCACGACGAACGCGAGGTCACGTACGAGGTGTGGGGCGTTCTGCAGCAGGAGACCGCGCTCGTGCAACGCTTCCATCACGAGCGGCACGTTGCCCTGCTGGAGGTAGCGGACGCCGCCGTGCACGAGCTTCGTCGAACGGCTGGACGTCCCCTTCCCGTAGTCGCTCTGCTCGACGAGCAGGACGTCGTACCCCCGCGATGCGGCGTCGACGGCGACGCCCACGCCTGTGGCGCCACCGCCGATGACCAAGAAGTCCCAGGGTTCGCGGTGATCGCGCACCCGATCGAGCATGTGCTGCCGGTTCATGACTCCCAGTCCATCGCGCGCTGGAGCGCCCTGGTCCAGCGCCGGCGCCGCCGGGCGACCTCGTCCGCGGTCATGCGCGGCTCGAACCGGCGATCGATCTGCCAGGCCTGCTTGAGATCGGCCGGCGACGACCAGAACCCTGACGCAAGGCCCGCGAGGAACGCTGCGCCAAGCGCCGTGGTCTCGATCACCTTCGGCCGGGCGACGGAAACACCAAGGATGTCGGCCTGGAACTGCATCAGAAGTGCGTTCGCGGCAGCGCCGCCATCCACGCGCAGTTCGTCGAGCGGGATGCCCGAGTCGGCCTTCATCGCGTCGAGGACGTCGGCCACCTGGAACGCGATGCCCTCGAGAGCCGCGCGGGCCAGGTGGGCCCGCGTGGTGCCGCGGGTGATGCCAACGACGAGACCACGTGCGTACTGGTCCCAGTGCGGCGCGCCGAGGCCGGCGAACGCGGGCACCAGGCACACGCCACCCGAGTCGGGCACCGTCGCCGCGAGCGCCTCGACGTCACTGGACGCCGAGATGATGCCGAGTCCATCTCGCAGCCACTGCACCACGGCGCCGCCGACGAAGACGCTGCCCTCGAGGGCGTAGTCGGTGCGCGCGCCGATGCGCCAGCCCACCGTGGTGAGCAACTGGTGCTGCGAAGCCACCGCGTGGCTGCCCACATTCATCAACATGAAGCAGCCCGTGCCGTACGTGTTCTTCGCGAGGCCGCGGTCGAAGCACTGCTGGCCGAACAGCGCGGCCTGCTGATCACCGGCGATGCCCGCGATGGGGATCGGCGCACCGAACAGCGCCGGCGCGGTGTGTCCGAGCACCTCGCTCGACCCGTGGACCTCTGGCAGCACGGCTCGCGGCACGCCAAGCCAGCCGAGCAATTCGTCGTCCCATGCGCCGCTGACGATGTTGTAGAGCATCGTCCGCGACGCATTGCCGGGATCGGTGACGTGCAGCGCGCCGTTCGAGAGCTTCCAGGCGAGCCACGTATCGATCGTGCCGAAGGCCAGCTCGCCGCGTTCCGCGCGATCGCGGGCGTTGGGAACGTGGTCGAGGATCCACCGCAGCTTGCTGCCCGAGAAGTACGCGTCGATGACGAGGCCCGCCTTGCGCTGGATGGCCGGACCGTGCCCCGCAGCCTTCAAGGCATCGCAGAACCCAGCGGTCCGCCGGTCCTGCCAGACGATGGCGTTGTGGATGGGCTGACCCGTCCGGCGATCCCAGACCACCGTGGTCTCGCGCTGGTTGGTGATCCCGATGGCGACGACGTCGCCGGCGCGGCAGCCGGCGCGCTCGAGGGCCTGGTGCGCGACGGCCAGTTGGGTTGACCAGATCTCGAGCGGGTCGTGTTCGACCCAACCCGCCTGGGGGAAGATCTGCCGGAACTCCTGCTGCGCCACGCTGACAATCTGGCCGTCGTGGTCGAACACGATGGCGCGCGAACTGGTCGTGCCCTGATCGAGTGCAAGGATGACTGGCATGGACATCTGCGTGGCGGAGGCGCGACACGAAGGGCCGGCCCCCTAGCAGGCCGTGGTGGAAGTCTGCACGGCCTGCGAGGCCGCGGAGAGTACATCACAGCGCACACAGAGAACACAGAGAACGCAGAGATTCCCGGGGGTTTTCTCTGTGGCCTCGGCGTGCTCTGTGGTTCATACTCTGTGCCCTCGCAGCCCTGGCGACTTGCGCCACGGGCTGC
>CAYHSN010000058.1:0-3361 GCA_964359235.1 uncultured Vicinamibacterales bacterium
TTGAGACCTTCGTCCTGGATCTTCACGAGCGTCGCGTAATCCAGCTTCTCCTGCGCGACGAGCGTCGCGGCGGCGACGCCGAGGCACAGGACGATCAGCGCGCGTTTGAGCATGGGTCTCTCTCCTCTGACGGACACCGGCGGATTGCTTCCTCCGCGTCCTCTGCCCTCTCTGCGATCTCGCAGGCTGTCACCTTTTCAGCAGCCTGCTAGAAGTCGAACCGGAACCCGAACTGCTGCCGCCGCTTGGGCAGCGCCCGCGCCGGCAGGCCGAAGAGCGACGACTCGAGCGACCCCTGGTAGGCCTGGAAGTTGTCGGTGTTGAACACGTTGAACATCTCCCAGAAGACAGTCGCCGCCATGCGGTCCTTCAGCTTGAACGCTTTGCCCAGCCGCAGATCGAGGTTGAACTCGTTGTCGCCACGGCGTGAGTTGCGCGGCTCGGGCCGCGCGAACACCACGAACCGGCTGCTCACGCTGTACGGCAATGGGCTGTAGTACCGCCAGATGCCCGAGACCTGGAAGTCATACGGGAGCACAGACGAACCATCGATCACCAGGATGTGCCGGCGATCCTCCGTGGTCGGTCCCTCGTCGATCGACACGTTGAGCGGGTTCGTCGCGGCGGTGCCGCTGACACCGGTCGCCAGCGTGTTGGAGGTCGCCTTGGAGAGGGTGTAGGACGCCCCGACCCGCACCGGGTCGCCCCGGTACTCGGCGCGCGTCTGCAGCCCATGGTACCGCGTCCAGCCGAGGTTCTCAGTCACGTTGAAGCTGGTGTAGCGAGGATCCTTGGTCACGAACTGACCGTTCACCAGCGCGACGTTCATGTTTCGCGCCAGGATCCCATCTTCGCCACGCGAGTGGACGTAGTCGGCCTGCACGGAGAGCCGGGACGTGATGTCCCAGGCGAAGCCGGTGGTGCCCTGGATGGTGTACGGGATCCGGAAGTCGGGAGCGAGCGCGACCACGAACTGCGGGATCCGCCCGAGCGATGCGAGGTTCGGAAAGAGCGGGAAGTTCTGCGCGAGGAAGGCGCGCATGGCGTTGCGGTCCGGCCAGAAGGGGTTGTCCGTCGAGCTGTTCGCGTTGAACAGCACGCGCCGCTCGGCGAGCAGTGTCTGGTTCACGTAGACGTCGTTGTAGTTGGCGTGGTTCTGGTCGTAGAAGATGCCGGCGCTGCCGCGGATCGTCCAGCGTCGATCCTCGGTCGGCAGCCACACGAACCCGAGCCGCGGCGCGACGTTGTTGGTGTCGCGCTTGATCTTCGAGAGCGGGGGCTCTCCCCCGAGATCGCGGACGTAGCGGGCGTTGCGCGCGTCGACGAGGTCGCTGCCCACGAGGATCGTGTTGTCCACGTCGTAGCGCAGGCCGAGGTTGAGCGTCAGGTCGTGCCGCACCTGCCACGTGTCCTGCACGAACAGGCTCTGGTTCCACCTCGCCTCGCTGTGGGTCGCCGTCCCGACCGCCGCGTTGAACTGATCGGGGTAGCTCGCCGGGTCGTTGATGTTGAACACGCGGTCGGACGGGAAGCTCCAGCGCCCCTTCTGCGACGCGTCGATGTCCATGAAGAACGTCACGCGCGACAACTGCCCGCCGAACTTGAGCTGGTGGCGTCCCTTCACCAGCATGAACGTGTCGTTGAAGTAGAGGTTCGTCTCGCCTTCCAGGCCGCCGGTCGTCGAGCAGCCGAAGGAGGCGCCGGGATAGGTACGCTCGGTGTACTGGCCCGTCGTCGCGTTCTTGCGGAGCAGGTCGAGCCCGTAGGTGCCGGCCAAGTTGCACGTGATGTAGAGCTTGTTCACACCGTAGAAGGCTCGGAGCTCGTTGAACGCGCGGTTGCTGATCGTGCTGGTCCAGGTGCCGAGCGCGCTCCAGAGCGGCCCGTTGAACGTCGCGCGCTTCTCGACCGTCCAGAGCGGGCTGCTGTTGCAGCCGTCGCCGCCCTGCCCGCTGCAGTTCTGGTCCTCCTTCATCGTCTTGCTGTGGCGGAACGAGAGGCGATTGTTCCCGTTCACGTTCCAGTCGGTCTTGATCATGTAGACGCGGTTGGTGTTCTTGGAGGGAATCACCGGCTCGTAGCCTCGGGCGCGCCAGTAGTCGGAGATCGCCAGCACCGTCGTGGCGTCGTTGACGAGACTTTCGGCGCCGGCGAAAAAGAAGAGCTCGTTCTTCTTGAGCGGGCCGCCCAGGAAGCCGCCCCACCGCTGCTGGTTGTACAGCGGCGGCTCGGCCAGAAACTGCGGCTTGCCGCTCACGAAGCGCCCCGCGTACGGCGCGGTGTCGAACTTGTCGTCGCGGAAAAACCCGTAGATGCGACCCTGCACGGTGTTCGACCCGCTGCGGGTGATGACGTTCAGGACGCCCCCCGAGGCCTGCCCGAACTCGGCCGAAAAGCCGTTGGTCATCACCTGGAACTCCTGGATCCAGTCCTGCGGATACGACTCCGCCTGGGTGCCGTAGAACTGCATCGCGTTGGTGGCGCCATCGACGAAGATGTTGTTCTGGTACTGCTTCTGCCCGGCTGTGGAGAAGCCCATGCCGCTCTGGCCGGTCGACGTGATGCCCGGCACCAGCTTGGCCAGGTCGGAAAAGTCGCGCGCGATGGTCGGCAGACTGTCGATCTCCTTGTTCGTGATCACCCCGCCCACGACCGCCTGCGTCTCGACCAGGGCCGCCTGGCCCGACACGACGATGTTCTCCTGGACGCCCGCGAGCCTGAGGACGATGTCGAGCGTCGCCTCCTGGCCGACGCGCAGGACGAGCTGCCGCGTCACCGTGGCGAAGCCCTGCAGCTCCATCGTGACCTCGTACCCGCCGGCCGGAAGGTTTGGCAGGAAGTACTGGCCGAGCGTATCGGCGATCGCCGTGCGAGTGGTGTTGGTGTCGACGTGACGGACGGTCACCGCGACGCCGGGCAGCACGCCGCCCTGCTCGTCGGCGAGCTTGCCCCGCAGCGTGGCGAAGCTCGTCTGGGCAGACACGGGCGCCACCGAAGCCGCAACGAATAGCGCGAGAGCCACCGCGCTCACCCAAGCTCTCCGGGTAGCCATGTTCATTCCTCCGTCCTCCGTGATTCGGCGCTCGGATCCGCAAGAGTGCGGGAACCAGCGCCGGCAGTTGACAGGCGGCGTGCGGAAGGGAGTTCGCGGCCCGCGGCGGACAGCGAACCAGATCGTATGGTCCTGTCCGGCGCGTCGTCTGTCAAGCATTTCGTGAACTGTTCACAGAACGCCCAACCACGGGCCAATATTCAGCCTAACTTTTGGTATTGACGCTGCAGACCGGGCATTTGCTGACTGGATTACTGCGCTTGCACTGGCACTCCGAGGCGCGTTACCATCCGGCTCCGGCTTCTCCGG
>CAYHSN010000058.1:3461-11641 GCA_964359235.1 uncultured Vicinamibacterales bacterium
GCGCAGTCCGGTGGCCCGCAGTTCGAGCCGGTGCAGCCGGAGCTGTTCGCCGTTTCCGGTGGCCAGCCGAACTGCTGGGGCGATTTCGACAACGACGGCGACCTGGACCTGTTCGTCGGCTTCCAGCAAGGGAAGCCGAATCGCCTGTATCGACAGCATGCCGGGACCTTCGTCGACGTCGCCGCGGAGGCCGGCGTGGCCGATCTCACCGATACGAGGGCGGCGGCCTGGGGTGACTTCGACGCGGACGGCGATCTGGACCTCTACGTCGGGTTCACGCGCAAGTCGGAAACGCCGAACAAGCTCTATCGCAATGACGGCGACGGCAAGCCCTTCGCCGATGTGGGCAAGGGCATGGGGGTGGATGCCACGGGGGAGACGCGCCAGTCGTCGTGGGTCGACTACGACAATGACGGCGATCTGGATCTGTTCGTCGCCTTGCGCGACGCGCCCAATCTGCTCTTCCGCAACGACGGCGACCATTTCACGAGCGTCGGCAAAGAGATGGGGATCGACGATCCTCGCCGCACCGTCGGCGTGGTGTGGTTCGACGTCGACCAGGACGGCGACCTCGATGTCTTCGTCGCGAACCAGAATGGGGACCTGAACGGCCTGTTCCGGAACGACGGGACCCGCTTCGTCGATGTCGCCGGCGATCTCGGCATGGATGCGGCGGGCCGGGCGTCCACCTCGGGCAGCAACGGCCCGAGCGTCGCCGATTTCGACAACGACGGCGATCTCGATCTCTTCGTCGCGAGCTACGGGCCGAACTTCCTGTACCGCAACGACGGCTCGCTCAAGTTCACCGAGGTCGCCGCTCAGATCGGCGTCGGCGGCGGCGACCGCGCGACGCCTTCGAACTGGGGCGACTTCGACAACGACGGACGGGTGGATCTGTACGTGTCGTCCTACGTCGAGAAGCCGGTCAACGAGCGCGACTACCTGTACCACAACGACGGGAGTCGCTTCACCGACGCCATGCCGGAACTCGTCCTGAAGCACGGCGCCACGCACGGCGTCCAGTGGGTGGACTTCGATCGCGACGGCGACCTCGACCTGGCGCTCGCCAACAACAACCCCACCGGCGGCCACCCGCTCTACCGCAACCTGCTGCCGCCCGAGCGCGCGCGGCGTTCGGTGCAGGTGATGGTTGTCGACGAGCGGGGACGCGCGACGAAGGCGGGCGCGGAGGTTCGCGTGTACGCCGCCGGCACGCGCAAGGTGCTGGGCACCCGGATCGTGGAGACGGCCAGCGGCTACTGTTCGCAAAGCGTCATGCCCGTGCACGTGGGCCTGCCGTCGGATGGCCAGGTCGACGTGGAGGTAACGGCGCTCACCAAGGCGGGCCGGAAGGTGACGCGGGTGGCCAACGTTGCGCCGGACAAGGTGCCCGGGCGGATCCTCGTGGTGAAAGTCGCGGCCGGCGGCGCGAAGTGAGGGGCGGCGCTACCCGAAGATATCGCGGTACAGCACCCGCACGGCGCGCTCCAGGCGATCGGCGTCAACCACACAGGTGAGGCGCCGATCGGCCTGCTCGTACGCGGCGATCTCAATGCCTTCCTGCTCGAGGCACCCGAGTGTCCGTGTTAGCCGCTCCCGCAGCGCCTGCGTGTCGCCGACGAGCGAGATCCATGCCCGGCGGCCGAGCTGACGAATCGCCCGGATACCGGCTTCGTCAAGCGCCGTGTCGAGGTCGCCGGATCGATCGGCGCTGACGCCGACCACCGTCGTGCCGCTGCTGGCATCGACGAGGCTCATGACGACACGCTGTCGCTCCCAGCGCTCTCGGACGCCGGGCGCCGCCGCATTCGCCGCAACCACCACGGTCTCCATCGGCGACAGCGTCGTGATGCCCGCGATGGGCAGCTCATCGGTCACGTCGCCGATGTACGTGCCGGGCGCTGTCGAGAATGTCGACCGCACGACGATGGGCGTCTTGCCTCGGCAGCCGGTCAGGACGGCGCGAGGGTGGATCACCTTCGCGCCGAATCGCGCCATCTCGTACATGTGCCCGTAGCTCACCTGCGTCAGCCAGCGCGCCTCCGGCACGAGGCGCGGATCGGTCACGGCCACGCCCTCGACGTCCGTGAAGATCTCGACCTTGCTGGCGCCCAGCGCGACCCCGAGTGCGACCCCGGACGTGTCGCTCGCGCCGCGCCCGAGCGTGCTGTAGTCGAAACTGTCGCGCGAGATGCCCTGTCCTCCGGTCACGACCGGCACCTCGCCGCGCTCGAGGTGCGCACGCACGCGGCTGGCGTCGATCTCGACGATCTCCGCTTCGGTTGGGTGTCCGTCGGTGTAGATCCGCGCCTGCGCGCCCGTGAGCCCGACGGCGGGAATGCCGGCGCGCTTGAGCGCTTGCGACATCACGGCGGTCGCGATCATCTCGCCGGTGACGAAGGCGAGCGTGTAGTCGCGCGGGTCCACCGGGCCGCCGTCCGCACGCAGGAGATCCAGCAGGGTGTCGGTTGCGTACGGATCGCCGCGGCGCCCCATGGCCGACACGACGATGGCCACGGCGAAGCCGTCAGCCCGCGCGCGGCGCACGAACTCCACCACGTGCTGGCGGCGCTCGGCCGTGGCCACCGACGTGCCCCCGAACTTCTGGACCAGGATCGGTGCGGTCACGGCACCCTCACCAGGCCGTCGGCCACCAGCCGCTCGGCGATCTGCACGGCGTTGAGCGCGGCGCCCTTGCGCAGGTTGTCGGCCACGATCCACAGGTTCAGGCCGTGCGCGACGGTGCGGTCCTGGCGGATGCGCCCGACGAACACCTCATCGGTGGCCGCGGCCATGACGGGCATCGGGTACCGGCGGCTCGCCGGATCGTCGATGACGACGACGCCGGGCGCCTGCGCCAGCAAGGCCCTGGCGTCGGCCGCCGTGAGCGCGCGCTCGGTCTCGACGTTGACCGACTCGGCATGCCCCACAAACACCGGCACTCGCACCGTCGTCGCGGTCACCTTGATCGAGTCGTCTCCCATGATCTTGGCCGTCTCCCTCACCATCTTCCACTCCTCCTTCGTGTAGCCGTCTTCCTCGAAGACGTCGATGTGGGGGATGACGTTGAACGCGATCTGGTGGGCGAAGACCTGCGGCGGCGCGACGCGGCCCGTCTCGAGCAGCTCGCCGGCCTGCTGCCTCAGCTCGAGTGCACCGGCCTTGCCCGCGCCGGACACGGCCTGATAGGTCGACACGACGACGCGCGTGATCCGGGCGCGGTCGTGCAAGGGCTTCAGGACGACGACCATCTGGATCGTCGAGCAGTTCGGGTTCGCAATGATGCCCTTGTGCCAGCGCAGATCGTGCGGATTCACTTCCGGCACGACGAGCGGGCAGTCGGGATGCATCCGCCACGCCGAGCTGTTGTCGATGACCACCGCGCCCTTCGCAACGGCGAGCGGCGCCAGGGCCAGGCTGGCCTCCCCGCCGGCCGAGAAGAGCGCGATCTCCACGCCCTCGAAGCTCGCGGCCGTGGCGGTCCGGCAGCGAAGCGTGCGCCCCGCGAACGTCACCTCGGTGCCTTCCTGCTCGGCCACATCCAACGGACGCAGTTCCGCCACCGGAAAGCCCCGCATCTCGAGGGTCTTCATCATCTCGCCGCCGACCATACCCGCGGCGCCCACGACCGCTACGGTCCACGCTCGATCGCCCAGTTGCATGCCTCTCATCCCAGGGAACGGCGATTGCTGATGGGCAATCGCCAGATTCCGCCTACTCCCCGAACAGGTAGTTCTCCCCGAGCGGCGACCAGAAGACGTCGATGACTTCCGCCGTGGTCTGGGAATACGGGTTGCGGTTCTCGCCCCGCACGAGGTGGGGGACGCTGGAGTCGAGATAGCAGGAGTCGCCGGGCCGCAGCACTTCCGTGACCTGCTTGTCCTGCGCGTAGGTGGTCAGCTCGAGCTCGCCGCCCAACACGTAGATGAACTCGTGCCCGTGATGCTCGTGCATCGTCAGGGTCTCGACGTCGACCTGCAGCAGGCGGACGAGGTACGGATACATGTGCCGGGCGGGAAACCCGCTCGCCAGGGGCTGACACGTCTTGGATCGAGGCGCGCTCGGCAGCTCGACCGGCGTCCGGCGCGTGCGGCTCGGGATCGACGCGATGGCGTCCGAGCGCTGCACGAAATGATAGGGACCGCGATCGGCCGTCTGTCCGATCAGCTCGCCAAGCGGCTTGCCGAACGCGCGCGCCAGCGGCAGGATCGCCCGAAACGGTACCGCCCGTTCGCCGCTCTCGATACGCTGAAGCTGGCGCTCGCTCAGGCCGGCCACGCTCGCCACCTGCGCGACCGTCCACCCGTGCGCCTCGCGCAGCGCTTTCAGCTTTTCGCTGAACTGCTGCGACGCGTCCGTGCTGCCGTCGGGCGCCAGGAACGCCGATTGGTCCCACGAGAGCCGGTCGAACCCGGTCTCGACCGGCGCCGACTCGGACGCCAGGACATGGATCGTCTCGGCCGGCTCCGGCTCGAGCGAGCTCAGGCAGTGGGGCATGTCCGATCGGAACGTGATGCAGTCGCCGCGCCGCAGCTCCTCGCGAACCAGACCGTCCGGCGTCCTGCACAGGAATTCGAGAGAGCCCTTGAGGACGAAGAGGAACTCCTCCTCGTGGTGACAGCAGAAGTACCGGTTGTTCCCCGCGACCTGATGGATCCGGCCGAGGACCGTCTCGAGGTGACGCCCGATGAACCGATCGGCGACCGGCCAGAACTCGTGGTGGTGCACGACGCCGCCTTTGTGCGGGGACTTGAGGCGGACCTGGCGGGGAGGACCCGACCGCACTTCGCTTGCGCGCGCGATCTGGTAGGGCAGCCGGACATCGGGCGGCAGGAGCGTTCTCGGCGGCAACGCCAGCGCCTCGGCGATGGCCAGGGCCTGGCGCAGACTGGGGACGTGCCGTTCGTTCTCAATCTGCGAGAGCCGCGCGGCCGAGATGCCCACCTTGCGGGCCAGGTCCCGCAGCTTGAGGCCCCGCCGCTGCCGCTCCTCGCGGAAGCGCTCCCCCAGCTTGAGATCTTCGTACTGCAACAGATGCGAGCTGTACACGGGCATTCGCTCACCTCACGGCCGGGCCTCTCAGCCTGGGTTGTCCCGAAAACCGCCCATGTTTGACAGAGTCTACGGCTTGGTGGTAAAAGAAACAAGGTTTTCTGTCAAGAATCGAGTGATTTCGTAAACTCTTCACAACTATTCCTCGCTGAGCCGATCGTGTGACGGAGGCACGGGCGGTGATCTGCGACCGTCGAGAAAGGGAGAAAAGGCGATGGCTACTCGCAGCGCGTCAGGTCTCACACTCGTGTTGGTCCTGAGCTGGCTCGCGTCGGCCGCTTCGGCGCCGGCCCAGACGAGCCTGGGGATCCTGCGCGGCCAGGTGTCCGACCAGCAGGGCGGGGCCCTGCCGGGCGTGACCGTTACGGCTCGCCAAGCGGAGACCAATCTAACCCAAACGGGGGTCACTGGCGGAGAAGGACGGTATTACGTGCCGAACCTTCCCCCCGGCCGGTACGAACTGACCGCCGAGCTGTCGGGGTTCATCTCGGTGAAACAGACCGTCGATCTGCGCGTCGGGCAGGAGCTGTCGATCAACCTGACCATGCAACTGGCCGGCGTGACCGAGGAGGTGCAGGTGCTCGCCGAGAGCGTGCCGGTCCAGACGCAGAGCACGATCGCGACGGTCATCTCGAACAAGCAGATTGACGATCTGCCGACCATCTCGCGCGACTTCTCCGCGCTGGCCAAGCTCGCCCCGGGCACCACGGCGTCGGGCATGACCGGCGCCACCGCCTCGGGCACGGGCATTTCGATCTCCGGCATGCGGCCGTTCCAGAACAATATCATCGTCGACGGCGCGTCGAACCTGATGCAGTTCTACGGCCGGCAGGCCAACGACTTCCCCCAGGATTGGATCCAGGAGTTCCAGGTCCTGACCAACTCGTTCGGGGCGGAATTCGGACAGGCGGCGGGCGGGATCATGAACGTCATCACCCGCAGCGGCTCGAATGTGTTGTCGGGCCGCGGCTACGGCTTCTTCCGCAGTGCGAAGTTCGACAGTCCTCCGTTCGCCGGGCGCTACGCCAACAACGAGCCGGTGTTCCTTACCGAGACGCCGCCGTTCGACCAGCAGCGGTACGGCGGATTCCTCGGGGGGCCGATCCAGAAGGACAAGCTGTTTTTCTTCGGCGGCGTCGAGGCGCTGAACCTCGACTCGTCGGAGGTGCTCGCCATCTCCGAGTACTGGCGGCAGGCACGGCCCAACGAGCCGACCATCATCCCGACCGGCACGACGAGCCAGGTGTACCTGGTCAAGGCCGACTGGAACATCAGCCAGAACAACCGGGCCTACTTTCGCTACACCAACACCGACAAGTCGGACAGGGACCTGAGCCTGGGCAGCTCGGCTCTCGACACGCTCGAGACGCGCTACACCTTCGAAGGGCCGCTGTGGAACGTGATGGGCAACTGGACCACCACGATCAGTTCCCGCGCGTTCAACGAGCTGCGGGTGTTCTACGGCGTGAACAAGCCCTGGATCCTGGCTAACTTCGCGGGCGGGCTCGGCGGCAGTCTCCTCCTCGACGCTGACGGCCGTGGCGGACTGAACGGCAAGTTCGCGACGCTCAGCTATCCGGGCGCGCGGTTCGGGGCCACGAGCTTCACCGGGCTCGAAGGCGAGTCGAATGGCTACATCATCGACAACTTCTCCTTCGTCCTCGGCAGGCACAGCTTCAAGACCGGCGTCCTGCTCTCCCGGCAGACGATGTTCATGGACGTCGAGGCGTCACACAAGGGCCGATGGGGTTTCCTGACGGATCGAGTCTTCAACATCAACGACCCGCTCAGCTACCCGACCACCTTCAGCGGCAACGTCGCCACCGGAGAGGCCACCCTCACGGCCTGGAGCCCGTCCGCATACATCCAGGACACGTGGCAGCCCACGGGCAGTCTCACCCTGAACCTGGGCATCCGGTACGACCTGGATCGCACGCCGATCACGCTCAATTCGCTCATTGACCCGTACAACCAGCGTGTCGTGGCGCGGCTTGGTGGCGCGCCGCCGCTCGAGAAATCGAACCTCGACACGAACAACTTCTCGCCGCGCCTCGGCGTCGTCTGGGTGCCGACGGCCGACCGCCGCACGACGATTCGCGGCAGCTTCGGTCTGTTCTACGATCAGAACCACTTCAACTGGACGGACATCTACGTCAACGAGACGCTCTTGTCCACGCGCCGCGTGAGCTTCAATGCCTTTGGCGCGGCCGAAAATCCCTTCTGGAACCCGGCCGACACGGCTGGGAGCGCCCTGAAGCTTCGCGCGTTCCTGGCGCAGAGCTTCCCTGCCTACCCCGATCTCTCGATCGCGCCTTACGGCACCGAGCAGATTCTGGCAATCGCGCCGAACTTCAAGATCCCCTACTCGGGCACGACGTCCGTGGGAGTCACGCACGAGTTCGGCCGCAACCTGAGCGTGCGCGCTGACTACGTGCGCACGGGGCTCTACGACGCCGCGGTCTCGATAGACAGGAACTGGACGATGACCTCCGACGGCCGGTACGTCCGCGCAGATCCGCGCTTCGCCACCAAACGGATCGTGGGGAACGAATCGTTGACCGGGCAGAAAGGCAAGCTGACGTACAACGCCCTGCAAACCCGTACCGAGTGGCTGCCACGGGCAGACGCGCGAGTCGGGCTGTCGTACACGCTGTCGAAAGCCGAGGGCAACGTAGTCAGCACGCTCGCGACGTTGGCCAACACCAACTCGTTCGATCTGAACGAAGACTTCGGTCCGGACAACAACGACCGGCGGCACAATCTGGTGCTGGACGGTGCGTACCTGTTCCCGAAGGTCGACATCCAGTTCGCCGGCATCTGGTCCTACCGGAGCGCGCTGCCCTACAACGTCACGACGGCCCTGCAGCTCGACGCCGACCCCTTCAGCGACAGGCCGGAGCCCAGGGGCTCCCGCCGTGGTGACACCGAGAAGAACCTAGATCTGCGGTTGAGCAAGCTGATCCGCCTGGGCAGGGTCACGGCCTGGGTCTACTGGGAGATGTACAACGCGCTCAACACGGACAACTACTTCGGCTACCAGGGCAGCCTCCAATCGTCGATCTTCAGCAAGGCCACGACCGAGCTGCCGAAGCGCCGTCAGCAGCTCGGGTTCCGGATCGACTTCTAGC
>CAYHSN010000059.1:0-11544 GCA_964359235.1 uncultured Vicinamibacterales bacterium
TCTTGCCGGCAAGGTTCCGCAGCTCTACTGTCATCGCCCGCGTGCGTGCGCTCACGCGCATCGTCCCGTAGAACTGCAGGCCGTCGCTCGGCGGCCGGTTGCCTTTCATGCCCGCCGGCACTCCCGTGAACTTCACCTCCGGGCCGAACGTGCCGTCCATCGCGTTGGGACCGAAGGTCCCGGCGTTGAGCGGCCCCGCCACGAACTCCCAGAACGGATCGAACGCCGTGAAGCGCGCGCGCGACGGATCGTAGTGGTGCGCGGCGCAATAGTGAACGTCGGCGGTGATCCAGACCGTGTTGCGGATGCGCCGATCGCGGATGAATCGCAGCAGCTCGGCGATCTCGTGCTCGCGCCCGAGCGGCGGGCCATCATCCGCGTTCGCGAACGCCTCGAAGTTCGACGGGCCGTCGCGTACGACGAGGCCGATCGGCAGGTCGCTCGCGATTACGTGCCAGGTCGCGCGGCTGGCCGCGAGCCGGGTCTTTAACCAGTCCAACTGGTTTCGCCCGAACAGCCTCGCGTCGTCGCCAAGGGTCGGCTGCTTGTTCTCGTTGTTGGCGCTGCGATAGCTCCGCAGGTCGAGCGAGAACACTTCCATCGTGGGACCGAGCGACACCGTGCGATAGATCCGCTCCGGGTCGTCGCCGCTTTGCGGCAGCGGGTTGTACTCGAAGAACGCCTGCCGCGCGCGCGCGGCGATGAGCGCCATGCTCTTCGACGCGTAGCGGTCGTCGCGATCGAGGTTGCGCGTCGGGTACCAGTTGTCGCGCACCTCGTGGTCGTCCCACATCGTGATCTGCGGCACCTCGGCGTTGAAGCGCCGCATGTGCTCGTCGAGCAGGTTGTACTGGAAGTTGCCGCGGAAGTCCTCGAGCGTCTCGGCCGCCTTCGATTTCGCGGGCGTGACGATGTTCCGCCAGATGGTCCCGTCGTCCAGCTTCACTTCCGCCACGACGGGCTGATCGGCGTAGATCGTGTCGCCGACGTTGATGAAGACGTCCGGCTCCGACTGCCGCATCGTCTCGTACAGTCTCAGCCCGCCCCATTCCGGGTTGATGCCCCAGCCCTGGCCGCAAGTGTCGGCGGACCAGGCGAGTGTGACGTCGCGGTTCCCGAGCGGAGCAGGGGCGGCTCCTCGGCGCAGAGCGCCTTGCCGTCTGGAGGGGGTCGCCGGCGGCGTACGGAAGCTCCCGATCTCGGGCCGGCTCCACCGACGAAGGTCCGACAGATCCTGGAAGAGGACGCGGTAGAAGATGCGCTGACCCGCCGGCAGATCGGTGAGGACGAGACGTGCGGTGTAGTCGGACGACTCGAGCGCCGCGGGACCGGGAACGCGGCGGACGTTCTCGAAGCGATCGGTCGTCGCGTATTCGACGAAGAGCCGCGCGGCGCGATCGCAGCGGCTCCAGAGGACGGCGCGTCCCGCGCCGACGTCGCCGGCGGCGATCCCCTGGGGCATCACCGGAAGCGCGCCCGGCGCGGTCACGATCGCAGGAGCATGACCTTGCGTAAAGGCGCGGGCGGCGCCGAACGCCGCGGCCGCGCCGGTGGCGGCCGCAGCCCCGAGGAACCCGCGGCGGTCGATCCGCCCCTTGTCGCTCATTTCTTGAAGCGCGCGGGGATGGTGCCGAGGTCCCGCGCGGCCGGCAGGCCGTTCGACGAGGTCGCCTGCGTCGCGGCGCGGACGATGGCGTCGGCCATCGCCTCGGCGGCAAGCGCGCCGATCGTGCCGTAGTTCACCTGCCCGTCCCACGTGCCGGTCGCGAGCGAGAAGATCGAGTCGCCGTCCCCGGGCGTGTGTACCGGCGAGATGGCGCGCGCGAAACCGTCGTGCGCCATCTGTGCCATCTTCTGCGCCTGCACTTTCGTGAGCGTCGCGTTGGTCACGACGATGCCGATCGTCGAGTTCTCGCCGGCGCGCCCCTCGCGAGCGCCACCCTGGCGCAGCATCCTGCGCGCATCGAGCAGCTTCCCGTCGGGTCCACGCGCACCCGCGACGACCTGTCCAGTGTCCGGGTCGATGATGTCGCCGACCGAGTTGGCGGCGACGATGGCCGCGACGACCAGGCCGTTGGGCAGCTTGATCGCCGCTGATCCAATTCCCGCCTTCATCGGGCCGCCACCGTTGCCCCGGCCGCCGGACTTGCCGACCGTCGCGCCCGCGCCCGCGCCGATGTTGCCTTCCTGGACGGGCGCCTCGGAGGCGGCCTCCGCCGCCTTGTAGCCGCAGTCCGCGCCCGGGCGGATCTTCGCGCTGCCGCCGAACCCGAGGTCCATCAGGATCGCGCCCGGCACGATCGGCACGACGCCGCTGCCCACCGGGTAACCGATGTTCCGCTCGTCGAGCCACTTCATCACGCCCGATCCGGTGTCGAGGCCGTATGCGCTGCCGCCGGACAGGAAGATCGCGTTGACGATCTGGACGCTGTTGACCGGGTTGAGCAGGTCCGTCTCGCGCGTGCCGGGCGCTCCGCCGCGCACGTCAACGCTGCCGACGGTCCCTTCCTTCGCGAGGATGACGGTGCACCCGGTCGGCCGCTCCGACAGCGTGAAGTGGCCGACCTTGATCCCCTCGACGGCCGTCAACGTCATGTTGTCGCCGGCCGGCTTCGCAAACGCCGCAGCCTTCGGATCCGGGGCGGGCCGCTGACCCCTGCCGCCCGCCGGCGCCTGCGCCTGTGGTCGTGCGGCCTGCGTCTGCGGCGTCGCGCAGAGCGTGATGGCGACCGCGGCGCTCAGGGAGAGCGCGAGAGTGATGGGGATTTTCATTGGAATTGCTGGTTTCTGATTGCTGATGGCGGATTGGGTCAACGATAACCGATTGCCGCGGGGACTGCTGATCGCTGAAGCAAACAGCAATCCCCAATCAGCAATTCACGCGAAGCTCAGAACAGGTACTTGATCCCCAACTGGATGACCCGGCCGTCCTGGGCCGACGTGATCCGGCCGAAGTTCGCCGTGTTGATGGCGCCGCTCGGGTTGTTGAAGCGCACCTGGTTGAACACGTTGAACGCCTCGAGGCGCAGCTGGATGCGCTGCGACCCGGCGAAGTTCACGTTCTTGAACAACGACAGGTCCGACGACGTGAAGCCGGGGCCGCGAATCGAGTTACGGCCGGCGTTGCCCGGCCGTTCGCCCGTCTGCGCCAGCGGGCGCGCCACGAAGCACGCCGTGTTGAACCACTGGTCGGTCGTGTGCGGCGCGTTCTCGTTCGGATCGCACGTCGCGTCCGGCCGGTTCGTCAGAAACTGGATGCTGAGTTGTGAGTTCGTGGCCGACAGCGGAAAGCCCGTCTGCGTCTGGACGATGCCGTTGACCTGCCAGCCGCCGAGCACGTGCTCGACGATCGCGCCCATCGACGTCGGCGTCGGCAGCTCCGCGCCGAAGCTGATGACGAAGCGGTGCCGCGCGTCGAAGAGGGCCGGGCCCCACTCGAAGCCGAGCGCCCGCTCGATGGATGCCTCGTCGCCGATCGTGACCGGGAGGACCGGCCGCGACTCGCCGCCGATGTTCAGCCCCGAGACGTGATCCTTCGCGTTGCCGAGCGTGTAGGACGCGAGGAAGTTGATGCCGTGGTTTGGCCGCATGCGGACGCTGGCCTGCAGCGAGTCGTACCGCGATCTCGCCTCGGAAAACGTCGGCCGCACGAGCGCGTAGGCCGGGAAGATCCGCGTGCTGGTCGTCGTCTGCCCCGGCGAGTACCGGCCGGGGTTGACCTCGATGAAGATCGGCATGTGACGGCCGCGCGATCCGACGTAGCCGATCTCCGCGCCGATGTTGTCGCCGATCTGGTGCTGCAACGTCGCGTTGAAGTGGTACGCGTAGGGTGTCTGGAAGTCTTCGCCCCAGCCGATGATCGTCAGGTTCGCGGGGAACTGCGTGGCGCCGCCGGTGACCGCCGCCCTCGGATTGGCCAGCGTGATCGTCGGCGTCGTCGTGTTGATCTCGACGAGCGGAGTGAAGGGGGGCGCCAGGACGCCGTTCTGGAAGAAGTCTCCCTGCCCGGCGAGCGCGTCGTAGAAGAGGCCCCACGCCGCGCGCACCGTCGTCCGGCCCTTGCCCCTCGGGTCCCACACCACGCCGAGGCGCGGCGCGACGTTGTTCTTGTCCGTCGCGTACGTCCCGCGGGGGACGCCCGCGTCCCCGGGATAGACGAGCCCGGCCGGCGCGTTCGGGAAGCGCGTCGACTGCACGCCGGGGTGGAACGCGTTCAGCGCGTCGTTCTTGTCGACGAACGGCTTCGACAGCTCGTATCGGACCCCGGCGCTGATCGTCATGCGCGACGAGGCGCGCCATTCATCCTGCGCGTAGCCGGAGTAGAGCCAGCCGACGCCGTCTTGCGCCTGGTTGGTCGTCGTGTAGCGGAACTGCGACGGGTACCCCAGCAGGAAGTCGGCCGCCGCATTGCCGGTCTGGACGCCGTTGAACGTCAGGTCGCCGTTCGGGCGGTTGATGAACGCGATGATCATGTGCTCTTTGCGCGCATCGAACCCGAACTTGAGGTTGTGCGCGCCGCGCGTCCAGGTGAAGTCGTCCATGAACTGGAAGACTTCGTTCACGCGCTTGACGAACGGCTGCTGCGTGTCGCCAAGGTTGAAGAACCCGGTGATCGCGATCGAGGCGAGCCCCTGCGCCAGCGGGTTCGTGTTCGGCTGTTGGATGAAGAAGTCCTCGTTCTTCAGGCCGCTCGTCACCGCCGGTTTCGCGTCGATCTTGTTGTAGGAGAACCGCGCCACGTTGATCTTGTTCGGCGCGAAGATGTACATGTCCGACGCCATGTAGTCGCTGAGCGTCGCGATCGACGTGTTGCCGATCGCCTGCGTGATCGCGGGGGTCTTGGCGTCCGTCTTCGTCAGCAGGTACCGGCCCAGGACGGCGTGCTTCTGATTGAGCTGGTAATCGAGCCGCAGGCCGAACGAGTCGCGATCGTCCTTCGTGTCCGGCGAGACGATGTAGCGGTTGGCGCCGGAGTTGGCTTTCGGCACGAACGTGTCGATCAGCTTCACCGCCGCGGGGCTCAGCCGGCCGGGCGGGATCTGGTTGTTGGCGAAGGGCAGGCCGGTCAGCGGGTCCCTGATCGTGGTGCTGCCGAAATTGCCGATGCGCTGGGCGTCGGTGAGCACCACGACGTTCGACGTGTTGCCGCGCGTGTTCCGGTATCCGTCGTAGTAGCCAAACCCGAAGAGCTTGCTCTTCATGAGCGGGCCGCCGAGGCTGCCGCCGAACTGGTTCTGCTTCAGCTTCGGTTTGGGCTGCGTCGCCGGCGCGAAGAAGTTGCGCGCCTGCAGCGAGTCGTCGCGGTTGAACTCCCACGCCGTGCCGTGCAACTGGTTCGAGCCCGCCTTCGTGACGACGTTGACCACCGAGCCGGAGTTGCGGCCGAACTCGGCGCTGTAGGAGTGCGTCTGGATCTTGAACTCCTGGATCGCGTCGGGCGGCGGGCGCATGACGAAGCCGGTGTTGAACGTGTCGTTGTTGCTGACGCCGTCGAGCAGGAAGTTGTTCGACTGGTTCCGCATCCCGTTGACGCTGAAGCCGGACGTGGCGGCGCCGAAGCCGCCGGGGGTCGCATCGCCGGCCGCGCCGCCGAGACCCGGGGGGGGCGCGACGACCCCGGGGATGAGCGTGCCGAGCTGCGTGAAGTTGCGGCCGTTCAGCGGCAGCTCCACGACTTTCTGCTGGTCGATGGTGATGCCGAGGCTCGCCCGCGAGGTCTCGACGAGCGACTGCTCGGCGGTGACCGTCACGGCTTCCTCGATGCCCCCGACGGTGAGCTTGAGGTCGACACGCCCGGTGTCGCCGACCGAGACGTTCGCCCCCGTGTGCACGACCGTCTTGAAGCCGGAGAGCGTGGCCTTCACGTCGTACTGCCCCGGCTGCAGCAGCAGGACGGTGTAGAAGCCGTCACTGCCGGTGACGGCGCTGCGTGTCTGGTTCGTCGCGACGTTGGTCACTTCGATCGTGACCCCGGGCATCACCGCGCCCGACTGATCCGACACAATTCCCGTGAGACTCCCCGTCGCCTGCGCGTAAGCCGAGGCCGGCACCAGCCAGCCCCCCGCTATCGCAATCGCGAACGCGATCAGTAGATTCCTCCGCATCGGTGGTCCCTCCTCGAGGATCCGTCAGCTCAGTAACGGGCAGCGGCAGAGCGCCGCGTCTCGGTGTCGGTGTCGAGCACGCCCACCGAGCGGCACCCCGTCGGTGTGTCGAAGATCGAAAGACAGCTCGGGAAACAGGAAGGCGATCTTCACCCCGACCGCCGCGTGCGCGCCTCGGCGTAGCCTGGAAATCAATGCCGGAGCGAAGGAGCAACCCATGGAGGAAACTAGCCGTTTATATATGAAATGTGCAAGGTTTGTCAATTCCACGGGAGCCTGAAAGTATCCGGATTCGCTATAGGGATTTGCCGTGTGAGTCCGTGCTTGTCAGTGGCCGATCACACCGTGTTCGTCTGTGGCCTTAGATGGTGGCCGTGAGGTCGAGAATCGAGAGCGCGAGGACTTTCGTCGCGTTCACGAGGTCGTCGACGCCGCACCACTCGTCGGGCTGGTGCGCCAGGTCGAGGATGCCGGGGCCGTAGGCGACGCAGTCGCGAATGCCGCCGATCCGATCGACGTGCTTGTGGTCGTACGTGCCGGGGCTGGCGACCTGGGTCGCCGGGCGTCCGAGCACCTTCTGGACGCTTCGCTCGAGGGACGACACGACCGGTGATCCTTCCGGCGTGCGCACGGGGTGCACGACCATCAGATCCCGCAGATCGTAGCGCATCGACGGCGTCTCGGTGGCTGCGCTGTTGAGCAGCGCCTGGATTTCCGCCTTGGCGGCGTCGAATCCTTCCTCGAGCAGGAAGCGGCGGTCGAAGACGGCGCGGCAGACGTCCGCGATACATGGCGTCTGGATGCCGTCCACCGGCTGGCCGCCGCTGATGCCGTTGATGTTGAGCGTGGCGTACCGCGCACCGTCCGGCACGACCGGCATCGCGGTCGCGCGGCTGCGCAGCGCGGGCAGCAGGTCGCGGTGCACGCGATCGAGGATCACACCCATGTGCTCGATGGCGCTAACGCCGAGGAACGGCATGCTGCCATGGCCGATCCGCCCGCGAGTCGTGACTTCGAACCAGTACACGCCGCGGTGGCCGACGCAGATCCGGTCCACGTTGAGCGGCTCGGGAATGATGCAGTAGTCGGCGTGCTTCGAGCTCAGGCGCCCCTGCCGCGCCATGTATGCGGCCCCGGCGAATCCGCCGCTCTCCTCGTCGACGGTGCCGCTCATCTCCACCGAGCCATTGAGCTCGACGCCTGCGCGGCGGATCGCTTCGGCAGCGTAAACGGCGGCCGCGATGCCGGCCTTCATGTCGCACGCGCCGCGTCCGTAGATCTTGCCGTCGCGCACGACGCCGCCGAACGGGTCCAGCGTCCACCCATCGCCGGCCGGCACCACGTCGACGTGCCCGTTCAGATGGACCGCCGGCCTGAGCGCGCGGCCGCGGCGCAGGCCGACGACATTCACACGCGGATGCGCGGCCGTGTGTTCCGGCATGCCCTCGGCCGCCATGTACTCGACCTCGAACCCGCACGCCGCCAGGCGATCGCCGATGAGGCGCGCGCAGTCGTCGTAGACCTCTCCCGGCGGATTGACCGTGGGGACGCGAATCAGTTCCGAGGTGAAATCGACGATCTCCGAGGCGCTGGAATCGACGGCGGCGAGCACGCGATCGACGAGGCTCACGGCGAAAGGCATGACCCGCAGTAACTACAGGAAACCTGTCACGTTGTCAAACCTTCGACGTTCGCGAATGTACCCGTCCGCGCCGGTCGCCGGCAGCGACGGCGCGTACTCACACCAGGGCGAAGAGTTCATCTACAATAATGGCCGGCACGCTCGAAGTGTGGCTCGACGAGCTCGAGTGCTTCGTGCTGCAAGAGGGAGACCGCTTCTGGTTCGAGAGCACGCCGCCGACCTTCTGACCCCATGTATTACCTGATTCTCCTCGTCGCCTATTCGGTGGTGCAGATCGCGCTCGCCATGTGGATCGGCCGGCGCGTGCGGACCGCGGGGGACTTCTTCGTCGCCGGCCGGTCGCTCGGCCCTGGCCTGCTGTTCAGCACGATGCTGGCGGCGAACATCGGCGCGGGCTCGACCGTCGGCGCGACGGGCCTGGGCTATCACGACGGCCTCGCGGCCTTCTGGTGGGTCGGCTCCGCGGCGATCGGCTCGATCGTCCTGGCGCTGTGGATCGGGCCGGCGATCCGGCGTGCCGCCGCCGAGCACGACTTGCGCACGGTCGGCGACTTCCTCGAGCTCCGTTTCGGCGTGCAGGTGCGGACGACGATCTCGGCGCTGCTGTGGGTCGGCGCGATCTTCATCCTCGCCGGGCAGCTCATCGCCATCTCGACCATCTTCAGGGTCATCATCGGCGTCCCGGGCGCGGTCGGCTGCATCCTGGGCGGCGTGCTGATCACGATCTACTTCACGGCCGGCGGCCTCCTCACGTCCGCATGGGTCAACGTCGTGCAGCTCACCGTGAAGCTCGTCGGCTTCGCGATCGCGCTGCCGCTCGCCCTGTCGGGGGTCGGCGGCTTCGGCCCGGTGCGCGCGCTCCAGCCGACGCCGGACTACTGGAACCTTTGGAGCAGCGGCGAATCCGGCCTCGTTCTGCTCGCGGTGCTGGGCCCGGCCTTCCTCGTCTCGCCCGGGTTGCTCCAGAAGATCTACGGCGCGCGCGACGATCGCGCGGTGCGGCTCGGCGTGGGCCTGAACGCGCTCGCCCTCGCGTTGTACGCGATGGTGCCGGTCGTCCTCGGCATGATCGCGCGTGTGCGCTTTCCCGATCTCGAGTCGCCGCAGCTCGCGCTCCCGATGATCCTGTTGCACGGCGTGCCGGCCGTGGTCGGCGGCATCGGCCTGGCGGCGGTCTTCTCCGCCGAGCTGAGCGCCGCCGACGCGGTGCTCTTCATGTTGACGACGTCGCTGTCGCAGGATTTCTACCGCCGCTTCATCAACCGCGACGCGACGGAGAAGGCGATGCTGCGCGTCACGCGGCTGACCGCCGTTGTCGCCGGCATGCTCGGCATCGGCGTCGCGCTGGCGGCCGCGAGCGTCATTACCGCACTCACCATCTTCTACACGCTGATGGCCGTCGGCCTGTTCGTGCCGATCCTCAGCGGGTTGTTCATCCGCCGCGCCGGCTCCGCCGAAGCGATGGGGGCGATCATCGCGGGGGTCGGCACGGTGATCGTGCGGCAATTCATCTACGGCGGCGCGAAGCTCCATGGCTTCACGCCCGCCATGGCGGGCCTGACGGCCGCGATCGTGGTGTTCGCGGTGCTGCTGCTCGTCCGCGGAACGCAGGCGGGGGCGCCTCGCTCGGACGTGTAGCGCCTCGAGTACAGGTTTCAACGGATGCATTCGGGAGCGAACATGGCTAAAGGGTTATTCGATCTGTCAGGAAAGACCGCCGTCGTCGTCGGCGGCGGGTCGGGCATCGGCGAGGCGGTCACAATCGGCGCGGCGCGCCAGGGCGCGCACGTCATCTGCCTCGACATCAACGCCGACGCGGCGACGAAGGTCGCAGCGCAGGCGGCCGGCGAGGGGTGCACGTGCGAGTCCGGCATCCTCGACATCCGCGACGGCGCGGCGGTGACGAAGTCGTTCGAGGAGATCCGCCAGAAGCACGGCAGCCTCGACATCGTCATCTGCACGCCCAGCATCAACGTGCGGAAGAAGATCCTCGACTACCAGGACGAGGAGCTGCAGCGCGTGCTCGACCTCAACATCAAGGGGACCTTCAACGTACTGCGCTCGGCCGGCAGGATCATGACGGCCGAGCGCAAAGGCAACATCGTGCTGTTTTCGTCGATCCGTTCGCTCGTTGTGGAGCCGGGCCAGTCGGTGTACTCGGCCACCAAGGCCGGCATCCTGCAGCTGGCGCGCGGCGCCGCGTCGGAGTTCGGCCCCTACGGCGTGCGCGTCAACTGCGTCGGACCGGGCGTCATCGAGACGCCGCTCACCGCGCCGATCAAGGCCAACGAGGCATGGTTCAACGCCTACGCCGCCAAGAGCGTGTTCAACCGCTGGGGCAAGCCGGAAGAAATGGTCGGGCCGACGCTGTTCCTCGCGTCGGACGCGGCAAGCTTCGTGACCGGGACGATCATTTACGCGGACGGCGGCTGGCTCGCTAGTGACGGCCGCTTCACGCCGCCGGGCATGGAGCCCAGGTAGCAGCCGCCGCTCGGGGAAGTGGAGGCCGCAGAAACGTTGTTTTCAAAAAGCCGTCTCGGCGATCTCTGCTCGCTCTCGCGTAGCGACGAACAAGGAACAGCATGTCTACTCCACTCAAGATAGCCGTCATCGCCGGCGACGGGATCGGCAAGGAAGTCATCCCCGCCGGCATTTCCGTGATCCAGAAAGCGGTCGCGGGCACCAAGCACACGCTCGAGTTCACCGAGTTCCCGTGGGGCTGCGACTTCTACCGTCGCAACGGCCGCATGATGGACGCCGACGGCCTCGATCGCCTGCAGCAGTTCGACGCGATCTACCTCGGCGCGATTGGCGACCCGTCCGTCCCGGACCATGTGTCGGTGTGGGAGCTGATCCTCCCGATCCGGCAGCGCTTCGATCAGTACGTCAACCTGCGGCCGATGCGGCTGATGCCCGGCGTGCCGGGGCCGCTCGCCGGCCGGACGGCCGCGGACGTCAACATGCTCTGCGTGCGCGAGAACTCGGAAGGGGAGTACTCGGGCTGGGGCGGACGGCTGAATGCCGGCACGCCGCACGAAGTGGCGGAGCAGACGAGCATCTTCACCCGGCGCGGGGTCGAGCGCATCGCGCGCTACGCGTTCGAGGTCGCGTCACGCCGTCCACGCAAGCTGCTCGCGAGCGCCACCAAGTCGAACGCGATGCAGCACACGATGGTGCTGTGGGACGAAGCCGTCGAGGCGGTCGCCAGGTCGTACCCGGCAGTCGAGTGGCGCAGGTACCACGTGGACGCGCTCGCCGCGCGCATGGTGACGGACCCGGGCAGCATCGACGTGATCCTCGCGTCGAATCTCTTCGGCGACATCCTCACCGATCTCGGCGCCGCCGTATCCGGCAGCCTCGGCGTCGCCCCGGGCGCGAACCTCAACCCGGAGCGCACGCACCCGTCGATGTTCGAGCCGATCCACGGCTCCGCGCCCGACATCGCCGGACGCGGGATCGCCAACCCGATCGGCGCCATCTGGGCCGGCGCGCTGATGCTCGATCACCTCGGCATCCCCGACGCACACGACCGCATCGTTCGCGCGATCGAAAAGGTGTTGGGGGAGGGTGGGCCGCGTACGCCGGACCTTGGGGGCGCCGCGAAGACAAAAGATGTGACAGCAGCGGTCGCGGCGGCGCTCTAAGAAAGGCTGAAGTGCGAAGGCTTACTCAGCCCTTTGGCCATCGTGAGCAGGTCCGGCACGCCGTGGTACGGATCGGCGATGTGGTCATGGGGGTCCCTTAGTCCTTCGATGCACAAATACGGCAACGTATTTGTGCCCTCAGGACTTAGTGCTG
>CAYHSN010000060.1:0-11470 GCA_964359235.1 uncultured Vicinamibacterales bacterium
GAAGTCGCGGACCTCGAGGTGCCACATCGCTTCGGGGGTGCCGAACTCCATCAGGGAAACGTCGTCTACCGCCTCGATAGCCCGAGCGTAAAACTGCGCCGCGCCGCCGATCGCGTTGAGGTAGACCGCGCCGGTTTCCTGCATCGCCGCGAGCGTCTTCGCCCCCATGCCGCCCTTGCCGACGACCGCGCGCACGCCGTAGCGCCGCAGCACCTCGCCCTGGTACGGCTCCTCGCGGATGCTCGTCGTCGGACCCGCGGCCGTGATGCGCCACCGGTCGCCGTCCTTCAGGACGACCGGCCCGCAGTGATAGAGGATGCCGCCGCGCAGATCGACCGGAGGAGGGTTCTTCATCAGGTGCGCATGCACGGCGTCGCGCCCCGTGTACATCCGGCCCGTGATCAGCACCACGTCACCGACCCGCAGCGACCGGGCCGTCGCTTCGTCGATCGGCGGCGTGAGGACCTTCTCGTGTCCGGTGCGCGGGAAGCCGGTCGCCGCCGATGGATCGAGCATGGCCCTCGACGGTCCCGCCGTGCGGTACATCCATTCGCGAATCGCGCCGGTCGTCGGATCGAGCGTGACGCCCAGACGGCGGAACGCCCAGCAGTCGTACGCGACCGACACGAAGAAGCTCGCGGGCAGCCGGTTGAGCGCCCCGATCTTGCACCCGATGAGCGTCACCTTCCCGCCGAAGCCCATCGTCCCGATGCCGAGACCGTTGACCGTCGCCATGATGGACGTCTCGAGATCGGCCAGCTTCGGATCCGGGTTGACGTCGTCCAGCGTCCGGAAGAGCTGCGCCTTCGCGTGCTGGAAGCCTGCCGTGCGATCGCTGCCGATGCAGACGCCGACAGCGCCCGGGCTGCACCCGAGCCCCTGCGCCTGCCACACCGCGTGCAGGATGCACGTGCGCACGCCGTCGAGCGTGCGATCCGCTCGGCCGAGGTGTGGAAGCTCGCACGGGACCGAGTACTGCGCGTTCATGTTCTCGCAGCCGCCGCCTTTGAGCAGCAGCCGCACCTCGATCTCGTCGCGTTCCCACTGTTCGAAGTGGATGATGGGCGTTCCCGGGCCGAGGTTGTCACCGGAGTTCTTGCCGGTGATTGAATCGACGGAATTCGGCCTGAGCGTGCCGCGCGTCGTGGCGTCCGCGATGGCCTCGCGGATCCGCTCGCGCATCCAGATCTGGTTGGCGCCCACCGGCACCGTGATCTCGAAGGTCGGCATGCCGGTGTCCTGGCAGATGGCGCCTTCACCAGACGCGGCCTGGTCGATGTTCTGGGCGATCACCCCGAGGGCCTGCGAGGCGCGTGTGCCGCCGGGCTCGGTCCCCAGCGCCGCCGACATGGCGGCTCGCACGTCCGGAGGGAGATCGGTGGAGGTTTTGGTGATGAGCTGGACGATGCTATCGAGGAATGCGGGCAACATCATGAAAAAAGTATACTCCCGGCTGATGCGGATCCTGCCGGCCCGCTGTCTGGTCGTCGTGCTCGTCGCGCTGGCCTGCGTGCCGGCCGCTCGGGGCGCCGGCCAGGCGCGTCACGGCCGCCTGTTCCCCCCGCAGAATCTCGGGCTGCTCGAGGGTCCCGACCGCGACGCCTGGCAGAAACCCGATCAGATCATGGACGCGCTCGGAATCGCCGATGGCGCGACCGTGGCCGACCTGGGCGCCGGCGGCGGCTGGTTCACCGTCCGCCTGGCGCGGCGCGTCGGCCCCAACGGGCTCGTCTTCGCGGAGGACATCCAGCCCCAGATGATCGAGTCGATCACCCGGCGCGTGCAGCGCGAGGGGCTGCGCAACGTCCGGACCCTCCTCGGGACGGCTGATGACCCGAAGCTGCCCGAGGGCACGAGCGACGCCGTACTGATCGTGAACGTGTACCACGAGATGGAGAACCCGATCGCGCTGCTGCGAAACGTCACGCGATCGCTCTCGCCCAAGGGTCGCGTCGGCGTCGTCGACTTCACGAAGGAGGGGGGCGGACCGGGGCCTCCGATGGAGGAGCGTGTCGATCCCGAGCGCATCGCGCGCGACGCTCAGGCGGCCGGTCTGCGGTTGCTGGAACGCGAGACCTTCCTGCGGTATCAGTACCTGCTCGTCTTCGGCCGGTGACCGCGCGGGCATGAAACCTGGCGTTCCTTCGTTCTTCGCCGCCCACCTCCCGCGGCTCGATGCCGCGCTCGAGCGACTCATCGCCGAGGCCGACGCCGATCGCGATGTCGTGCTCCGGTCGATGCGCTACACGCTGCTCGCCCCGTCGAAGAAAGTCCGCGCCGTCCTGACATTGCTGAGCGCGGATCTCTGTGGCAGCGACAGCCAGGCGCTACCGGCCGCCGCGGTCGTCGAGGTGGTGCACGCGGCGTCGCTCATCCTCGATGATCTGCCCGCGATGGACGATGCCCCGCTGCGGCGCGGGAGGCCGGCCAACCATGTGGTGTTCGGCGAAGCCGTCGCCATGCTCGCGGCGTTTGGATTGCTCAACCTGGCGTACGCGTCGATCGCGCGCGCCTACAACGCGTCGCTCGCGCGGCGCCTCGCGCAGCTCTTCGCCGACGCCATCGGACCGGAGGGACTCATCGCGGGCCAGGCCGAGGATCTGCTCTCGACCGACCGCGACATCAGCTTCGACACGCTCGAGCGCATCCACCGCCGGAAGACCGGCGCGCTCTTCAGCGCGGCGGCGGCCGCCGGCGCGCTGACGGCCGGCGCGACAGCCGACCACATCGCCGCGCTCGCCGCGTACGCGAAGAACCTCGGTCTCGCGTTCCAAATCGTCGACGACCTGCTGGACGTCACCGGGCGCCCGGAAGAGACCGGCAAGGCGGTCAAGGCCGACGTCAAGAAGACGACCTTCGTGTCGTTCAGCGGCGTCGACGGCGCTCGCCAGCTCGCCGCGGAGCTGTGCCAGACTGCCGACGCCGCGCTCGCGCCGTTCGGTCGCCGGGCCGATCGGTTGCGCGAGCTCTCGGCGTTTGTCGCCGGGCGCCGGCTCTGACGCGTTTTCTCCGCTGCTGGTACACTAGCCGTGCTTGCACGGCTCGAATGTGTACGAATCTGTCGACTCTTGGCGGGGTGACCTTTCCCCCGCCAGGGGCTGCATGGGGTGGTTGAGCGCCGTGCAAGCCCGGCTTAGGCGGCCGCGGAGCGGCCGCTTAGTAACGAAGCGTAGCCGCGTTCCTGCTCTCATGCCACTCGACGGTTTGAGGCGGAGCTTCGTTACAGCCGTCTGCAATCGGCGCAGCGCGCGACTTCACCGTCGCGCCACGGCCGGCCTGAAGGCCGGCGTGACGACGTCGGCCATGCCCACTCCCCCGCCCCCCGCCCGCGTCGACGACCTCCGCGATCGACTGCGCGCGCTCGGCTATCTGGACGCCGGCGTGAATCGTTTCGTGCTCGCGCCGGCGTCCGGCAGCCGGAGCGCGCTCGCGATCGCGCTTCGATCCAGCTTGCGCATCGGCCTGCTCGGAGGCGTCCTGCTTGGACCGGCCGCGGCAATCGGGATCAGCCTGCGCCTGCCGGGGCTCGTGACGGGCCCACGCGATGCGATGGTCGTGGCGGTGTATCTGGCGGCGCTCTTCGGTCTCACGATCGCCGCCGCGGCATTCGTCGCCGCGGAAATCGCGCGCCGGCTGGTCGTGCCAACCGGCCGGGCGGCGGCGCGCGCGGGTCGCGCGCGGTCCGTCGTGGCGGCGTCTGGCCTGGCCGTCGGCGGAATCTGCCTCAGCTACCTCACGCTGTGGTGGCGGACGGCCAACGCGGGGTTCGCGTGGAACGCGCCCGCCTGGACGGTGTTCGCGCTCGGGGTTGCGGTCGCCATCAGTCTGCTGCTCGGTCACGCCGTGACGATGACGGCGCTCGCGCTCATCGCGCGGACGGCGGAGCCGGGATCCCTCGCGCCGCGCGCGCGACGATCGTTCTGGCGGATGTCCGGACCGCTGGGTCTGCTCGCATTCGCCGGCGCGGCAGTGGCGCTGATATCCACCACTCCACCTGGACCGGCGGCTGGCTCGATGGCGCCGGAGTTCGCCGTCGTGCCGACGGGACTGCGCGTGACCGTCGTGGCGATCGACGGCGTCGATGTGACGCTCGCCGATCGGCTCACGTCTTCAGGCGCGCTGCCGGCGCTCGCGGCGCTCACCCGCGGCCAGCGCGTGCGGCTCCAGCCGTCTGACACGAGCGATCCCGCGCGGTTGTGGACGACGATCGCGACCGGGCAGCCGGCGGAGCGGCACGGCGTATCGGGCCTCGAAACGCGCCGCGTCGCAGGCGTGCAGGGCGCGGTGCCGGCCAGCCGATCGCCGCTCGTCGCGGGTCTCGCGGCGGCGACCGACCTGCTGCGCCTGACGCGACCCGCGCTCGCCAGTGACGACCAGCGCCGCGAAAAGACGTTCTGGGAAGTCGCGGGCGAGAAAGGCCTGCGAACGGCGGTCGTGAACTGGTGGGCGAGCTGGCCAGCGCCGCAGACGGCCGGCAGCGTCATCACCGATCGCGCGGTGCTGAGACTGGAGCGGGGCGGCGCGCAGGACGCCGAGATCGCCCCGCCGGAGCTGTACGAACCGCTCCGCGCTGGCTATCCGGCCATGAGCGCTGCGGCTCGCGACCGAGCTCGGTCGGCCTTCGCCGGCACGGCGGACGCGGACGTGCGCGCCGTGCTGCAGCGCTCGGCCGAGTTGGACGGCCTGCTCGCCGAGCTCGCTCGACATCCGGCGCTCGGCCCGCTCGATTTGCGGGTCGTGTACCTGCCGGGCCTGGACATCGCGCAGCATGCCTTGCTCACGGGACCCGGTGAGTCGACGCCTCCGCCCTCGCGCATCGCCGAGCGCGTCAGGGCGCTGGAGACGTACTACCGCTTCCTTGACGGCCTGCTGGCGAGCCTCGCGCCGCTGGACACAGACCGCGCATCGCCTGATCAGCTCGTCGTCGTCGTGGCGCAGCCGGGCCGTGTGTCCACGCGCGGCGAGGGCCTGCTGACCTTGAGCGGCCAGGCCGTGCGAGACGACCTGCGCGCGTCCGTGGCCGCGACCAGCGTGGCCCCGACGCTCTTGTACGCCCTCGGCCTCCCTGTCAGCCGGGAGTTGAATGGACGGGCGTTGACCGAGTTCTTCGACGAGGCGTTCACCGCGCGCTATCCGGTTCGCGAGATCGATCGGTACGGATCACGGCTGCTTGGCCCGCCCGTGCGACGCGGCCAACCGCTCGACGAGGAGATGATCGAGAGGATGAGGAGTCTGGGGTACGTGAGGTGAAGGGCGGAGGAACGAGTTACGAGGAACGAGGAACGAGTTGCGAGGAACGAGTGGCAGCGTATGGGGGTCGCTGCGGCCTACTCGTTGCTCGTTCCTCGTTCCTACCTGGATCCACCGAGCAACCGCCACATCCGCGGCAGCACGGCCGCGGCGATGACGACCTTGAGGAGATCGGCTAGCAGAAACGGCAGCAGCCCCGCGCGCGCCGCCGCCGCGACCGGCGATGGGCCCGGCATGAAGAGGGCGAGCCACAGCACGCCGCCGGCGAAGATGACGATCAGGCCCGCGGTCATCGCGACGGCCGACGTGAGGAAGCGCCGGTCGAACGCGCGTTCGGCGAGGAGGCCGGCGACGAACGCGGCAAGCGGATAGCTCAGGAGATAACCACCCGTGGGACCCATCAGCCGCGCGAAACCCTGCGGCAGCTCCGGTGCGGCGGCGAAGACCGGCAGGCCGGCGAGGCCCGCTGCGAGATACAGCACCTGGCTCGCCAGGCCCAGCCGCGAGCCGAGCGCCGCGCCGCCGAGGAGCACGATCATCGGCTGGAGCGTGAACGGCACGGGCGTGAACGGAAGCGGGACACTGATTTGCGACGCGGCCGCCGTGAGCGCGGCGATGAACAGCACCGCGGCACCACGGATCGCGGTGGCGTGCCCGGCGCGCGCGGCACGCGTCGTCACGAGCGTCGCGGAGGTTGCCGGCGAGCGCCCGAGCGGATTCGACATCATGGCGAAGGATTCTACTGTATGCGCATTGCACTGACAATCGCCGGCAGCGATTCGAGTGGCGGCGCCGGCATTCAAGCCGATCTCAAGACGTTCGCCGCCCACAGCGTGTTCGGCACGTGCGCCATCACCGCGATCACGGCGCAGAACACCGTGGGCGTTTCCGCGGTGCATGCGCTCCCCGCCGATCTCGTGGCCGCGCAGATCGAAGCCGTGGCGGCCGACATCGACATCCACGCGGTCAAGACCGGCATGCTCGCCAACGCCGCCATCGTCGAGGCCGTGGTCGCGGCGATCGAAAGCTTCGACCTGCCCAACGTCGTGGTCGATCCGGTGATGATCGCCAAGAGCGGAGACCGTTTGCTCGAACGGGAGGCCATCGCGGCCATCACGGCCGAGCTCCTCCCGCGCGCCTTCGTGGTCACGCCGAACCTGTTCGAAGCAGAGGCGCTGGCGGGCATGTCGATTCCGACGATCAAGGCGGCGCGGCGCGCGGCGCGGCGCATTCGCGAGCTGGGCCCGCAGGCTGTCGTGATCAAGGGCGGACATCTCGAGGGTCCCGAGGTCATCGACATCCTGTGGGATGGACTCGAGCTCGTCGAGCTGCGCGCGCCCCGGATCGACAGCGTCCACACGCACGGCACCGGCTGCACGTTCGCGGCGGCGATCGCCGCCAACCTCGCGCTCGGCCTGCCGCTGCGTCAGGCCGTGGCGGACGCGAAGGTGTACCTGAGCGGCGCGATTCAGCATGCGCCGGGAATCGGCCGCGGGCACGGGCCGCTCAACCATTTCTGGCGCGCCTGACGCGGAAGTCGCTGGGCTATACTGAGACCATGTCCACGCCGCTGTTCCGCGTGACGCGCGAGCCGCTCGCGCTGGAACCGCTCGCGCGCGCGGTGGTCGCGGCGCAGGCGGCCGGAACCGCCGGCGGCGCGGGCGCCGTCGCGACGTTCCTCGGCGTGGTGCGCGGCGTGAATCTGGGCCGGCGAGTGATTCGACTCGAGTACGACGCGCACGAGGCGCTCGCGGTTCGCGCGTTCGAGCGCATCGCGAGCGAGGCGCGCGAGCGATGGCCGGCGGCGTCGCTCGCCGTGCACCATCGCGTCGGCGCGCTGCAGATCGGCGAGGCCAGCGTGGCGATCGCGGCCGCGTCGCCGCATCGCGCCGACGCGTGCGCGGCGTGCCGCTACGCCATCGAGCGCCTCAAGCAAATCGCGCCGATCTGGAAGCACGAGTACTTCGAGGGCGGCGACGTCTGGATCGAAGGCGCCACCGCCGACCCGGACGATCACTCGGCGCGGCAGGAGGCGCTGAAACGGGCGTGCGCGTGACCATCCGGCTGTTCGCGCGGCTTCGCGAGCTTGCGGGCGCTGCCGAGCTCGCGCGAGAGGTGCCGCCCGGCGCAACGGTCGCGACCGTCTGGGCGTCGCTCGCACGGGAGTTTCCGGCGCTCGCGCCGTACACCTCGTCGGTGTCGGGCGCCGTCAATGCCGAGTACGCCCGCATGAACAGTCCGGTCCACGACGGTGACGAAGTGGCGTTTCTGCCGCCCGTGTCCGGCGGCTGACGTTCCGATTGCTGATTGGTGATTGGTAACTGTCTAGCGGGCCGGCCGGGGCAGCCCGCTAAACAGTTACCTGAGAGCTTCCTTCTCATGTTCGACAAGCTCACCTCGGTCGAAGCGCGCTACGAGCAGTTGATGACGGCCATGGCCGATCCCGCCGTGCAGGCGGATCAGGCGACGTACCGGACTCACGCCAGAACGCTGGCCGAGTTGGAGCCGCTCGTCGAGCGCTTCCGCGACTACAAGACCGTCACGACCGACATCGTGCAGACCGAAGAGCTCACGCGCGGCGACGACGCGCAGATGCGTGAGCTGGCGCAACAGGAGCTGAAGACGCTGGTGGCTCGGCGCGACATGTTGCTCGCCGAGATCAGGCAGCTCCTCGTCCCGAAGGACCCGAACGACGAGAAGAACGTCATGCTCGAGATCCGCGCGGGCACCGGCGGCAACGAAGCCGCGCTCTTCGCGGCCGATCTGTTCCGGATGTACGCGCGCTTTGCCGAGCGACAGGGCTGGCACGTCGAGATGATGTCGCTCAGCGAGACGGACGGTGGCGGCGTCAAGGAAGTGATCGTGATGATCGAAGGCCGCCGGGTGTACAGCCGGCTCAAGTACGAGAGCGGCGTCCACCGCGTGCAGCGCGTGCCGGTCACCGAGGCGAGCGGCCGCATCCACACCTCGACCTCCACCGTCGCGGTCCTGCCGGAGGCCGAGGAAGTCGACATCCAGATCGATCCGAAAGACATCCGCGTCGACACGTTCTGCTCGAGCGGCCCCGGCGGCCAGAGTGTGAATACGACCTACTCGGCCGTCCGCCTCACGCACCTCCCCACCGGCATCGTGGTGTCGCAGCAGGACGAGAAGTCGCAGATCAAGAACAGAGCGAAGGCGTTCAAGGTGCTGCGCTCACGGCTCTACGAGAGAGAAATGCAGAAGCAGCAGGACGCCATCGCCCGCGACCGGCGCAGCCAGGTGGGGACCGGCGACCGTGCGGAGAAGATCCGCACGTACAACGTCCGAGAGAACCGCGTCACGGATCACCGGATCAACTTCACGATTCACCGACTGAGTGACATCCTCGACGGCGATCTGGACGAACTCGTTGGAACGGTCGCCACGCACTTCCAGTCCGAGAAGCTCAAGGACGCCACGGCGGTGGAGTCGCCCTCAACCTCGTGACGCTGTGCGACCAGGTCGATCGGGCCCGCCAGCGGCTCCTGCAGGCGGGCATTTCCGCTCACGGAGCGCGGCTGGACGCCGAGGTGCTCGCGCGTCACGTCCTGGGCTGGGATCGCGCGACCTTGCTGTCTCGGCAGCGCGAGTCGGCGCCGCCCGGCTTCACCGAACGTTACCAGGAGGCGCTGGGTCGGCGCGCGCGCCGCGAGCCGGTCGCGTTCATCATCGGGTCCCGCGAGTTCTGGGGGCTGGAGTTCGAGGTGTCGCCCGCCGTCCTGATTCCCAGGCCTGAAACCGAGCTCATCATCGAAGAAGCGCTCGCGGCCTGCGCCGGAGGCGCCCCGCCGTCCCGCGTGGTGGACGTCGGTACCGGCAGCGGCTGTCTGACCGTGGCGCTCGCGCGGGAGTTCCCGGCGGCGCACGTCACCTCCATCGACGTGTCGCGGGCGGCGCTGGAGGTCGCGCGTCGCAACGCCGGCCGGCACGGCGTCGCCGATCGGATTCGCTTCGTCCAGGCCAGCCTGCTCACGGCGCTGCACGGGCCGGTCGATCTCGTCGTCAGCAACCCGCCCTATGTGCCCGACGCCGCGGTTCGCGTGCTGCACGCCGAGGTGAGAGACCACGAACCGCACGTCGCGCTGCGCGGCGGTGAGGACGGTCTCGACCTTCTGCGCCGGCTGGTCAACCAGGCGGCCGCGTGTCTGCGGCCGGACGGCCTGCTCATCATCGAATTCGGCGCCGGTCAGGAAGAGGCGGTGCGCGAGGCCGTCACACGTGCCGCGGGCCTGGCCATCGTGAACGTGCGGAGCGATCTGCAGGACATCGCGCGGGTGATGGTCGCGCGGCGAGCGCCGTCAGCGTCCTGAGAACACCATGCAGAGCCACTGCATATTCTGTCGAATCCTGGCCGGCGAGGCGCCGGCCCGCGTCGTGTATCAAGACGAACGCCTCGTCGCGATCGACGACATCAACCCCCAGGCGCCGGTGCACGTGCTCATCTTCCCGCGCCGGCACGTCCCGACGCTCAACGACCTGGCGCCGTCAGATGACCATCTCGTCGGGGAGATGATCCGGCGCGCCGCGGCCATCGCGCGCGAGCGCGGCGTGGCCGAATACGGGTATCGAACGGTCTTCAACTGCCATCGCGGCGCCGGCCAGACCGTGTACCACATCCACCTGCACCTGCTCGGCGGCCGGCCGCTTTCCTGGCCGCCCGGTTAGCGCTCGTCGCGTGCCAGCAGGTAGCGTCCCGTCTTCGCGCCGCGATCGAAGAAGAATTCGACGGCGCGATAGCCTCGCGTGAAGTAGGTCGTGAAGATTTGGCGTGTCTTCACGCGCCATTCCGACGCCACGTCCGGCCGTTGCCGCAGCATGTCGCCGAAGTTCGCGGGGATCTCGACGAAGAGCCGCGGCTCGGGTCGCTCGAGCTCCTGATCCACGCACGCGAGCCACTCGCCGCTCCACCGCGTGGTGTTGATCTGCGGGGCGTCGAACACCTCGCTCGCCCGCGGCGTCACGTCGGCGTACGGCGCCACGCGGCGCTCGACGTGCGGGCGGCGCAGCCACCACTCCGCGACGAACCGGTCCGTGGGCGCGCCACGATGCAGCGGGCTCGGCGAGTCGCCGTAGATGTTCTTCTCGTATTCGCGAACGATCACGCCCAGCTTGACGAAGTTCAGGTGCGCGTTGAGCGCCTGCAGCGGATCGAACGTCCACTCGATCAGATCGATCCCCATCGCCAGCGCGCGGTTGCGTTGCGCGAACTTCAGCCGGGTCCCGAGCCCGGCGTCGCGCACGCCCGGCAGCACCCCCAGCATGTGCGACCACTGGCTCGGCCGGCCGTGCCGGATCGCCGGCAGCGAGTACACGAAGCCGATCAGGTCGTCGCGCTCGTCGAACGCGCCGAGCAGGATCCCGCCGCGCTTCACGGTCACCACCAGGATCGGCACGCCCACCACATCGTCCGATTCACCGGTGTAGCCCCAGATCGTCTTCTCGAGCTGGACGACGCGGCGGAAGTCCTCGAGGGTGGTGAGATCGCGAATCGGCATGGCTCACGGCTCCAGGTGCAGGTGCGCGCGGAGCTGGCGCAGGTTCCGGATGGTCGGCACGTCAACGGGCGTCGGCACGGCGCGTCCGGACCGTGACACCAGCACGCCCATCATGCCGAGCCGGCGCGCGCCCTGAATGTCGTGCGCGAAGCTGTCGCCCACCATCACCGTCTCGTGCGCCTCGACCTCGAGCAGTCTGAGCGCGGCTTCGAAAATGCTCGGATGCGGCTTCATGTAGCCGTGGTCGTGCGACGAGATCGCCGCGCGAATCAGGCCCTCGAGCTCGAAATGGCTCTGGAACGACGCGAGGCAGCGGTGCGAGTTCGAGATGAGGCCGAGCCGGCAGCCGGCGCCGTGCAGCTCCCGCAGCACCTCGGGCACTTCCTCGTACAGATGGAAGTGCTGGTTGCCGGCCCACTCGTCGTACATCTCGCGGGCGGCCGCCTGGATGCCGGGCCCCTTGCCGCCCATGCCGCGGATCACCTCGCTCGTGTAATCGAAGAAGACCTGCGGATCGTAGATCCAGTCCTGCACCCGGTCGAGCACGGCGGACGCGCCGGCGACCGCCTGCTCGAACGTCGCGGCGTCCACCTCGACGCCGTGACGGGCGCAGAACTGCCGGTATCCCTCGCCCTGGAACGTCGGCCCGGGATAGATCAGCGTGAAGTCGACGTCGAAGCAGACGGCTTTGGTGCGGCTCATTG